>JBGTFJ010000203.1:0-3616 GCA_041747355.1 Burkholderiales bacterium | reverse complement strand
AATCGTCCGCAGGCTTTCGAGGAAATCCTTGCTGCGAAACTCCAGCGCAGAAATGTTGACTGCCACAGAGATTGGCCGACGGCCGGCATCGATCCACTCCTGCGCCTGCCGGCACGCTTCGCGGAGCACCCAGCGACCGATCGGTACGATCAGGCCACTGTCTTCGGCGATCGGCACGAACTGCGCTGGAGCGATCAGGCCGCGTTGCGGATGCCGCCAGCGGATCAGCGCTTCGACGCCGCCAATCCTGCCGGTGCGGAGATTCACTTTCGGCTGACAATGTAATACGAATTCGCGGTGCTCGAGCGCGCGGCGCATGCTGGCTTCGAGCGATTGCCGCTCGACGGCGCGGATGTTTATCTCCTGCCGGAAGAACTGGCTGTTGTTGCGCCCTGCTTCCTTGGCCGCGTACATCGCTGTGTCGGCATTCTGGATCAAGGTCTCGGCATCGCCGCCGTCGTCGGGATATATGCTGATGCCGATGCTGACGGAGACATGCAGGTCGTGTCCTGAAATCGTGTGCGGCGCCGTCAGAGCCGCGAGCATCTTTTCCGCACCGATCGCGGCATCTTCGGCATGTTTTATCTCGGACAGCAGCACGACAAATTCATCGCCACCCATGCGGCTGACTGTATCGGAGCCGCGCACGCAGGCCGACAGAGATCGCGTGACCGACTGCAGCAACTTGTCGCCGGTCGAGTGGCCGAGCGAATCGTTGATGTGCTTGAAGTGGTCGAGATCCAGAAACAACACGGCAAGTTTTTTGCCGTGGCGGCGGGCCAGCGCGATGGCGTTGCCAAGCCGGTCGTTCAGCATGATGCGGTTGGGCAAACCGGTCAGATAATCGTGATGCGCCAGATGCGTCAATTCCCGTTTCGCCTGTTCGCTGACTTCGGTCATGTCCTCCGCGCGCATTGTCGCCGCAACGAGGTGTTCGTTGGCCTCGCGCAATTGCGTTATCCGGTCCTGGATGGCGGCGCCGGCCCTGGCCTCGCCTGCCCTGGCGTCCGCGGATTCTTCAGCGTGGCGCAGCGCCACCCGCCGTAACCTGGCGACTTCCACGCGCAGATCTCTGGCTTCCATAAAAAGCCGTTCGCACTCTTCGGGGCTGATTTCGCGACGCGGTTTGTCGCCAGGCTCGTCGGACTTGTTCAATTGGCCGGATCTTTTCATTTCGTGTCGGGGATCCCCTTTCGAAAAAGGGGGGCAGGGATTTGACGGCCGCGAATCCCCCTCAATCTCCCTTTTTCAAAAAGGAAGTAACGCGGTTGCTCGCAAATGTAATTGTGACGGCTCATGGCGTGTCCCCGGTCTTGCGCTCAATCGAACGCGGCCGTCTCGATGGCGTTATATTCGGCTGCCCGCCGAGCAGCCCTTCATATTCGGGTAAGGTCTCGCCGATCACGATGCCGTCATCGTCGATTTCATACAGCCGCAGTTCACGGCTGTGCATGCTGGCGCGCACTTTCACCACTGCCATCACCCGCTTCAACTGACCCAGCACCTCGATGTAGCGTTGCACGATGATGGCGTCGGTCAAAAATGCCGACCCGTAGGGGCTGAAGCGCAAATCGGTATAGCGGTCTTCGAGTTCCGAAGTCATGATGACGGTCACGCCCATGTTGGTCAGCAGCCGCACCATGCGGTACAGGGATTCGCGGAAATCTTCGCGAGAGGTCGCCGCCAGCGCCAGCTCGAATCCCGACAAGGAATCGATAACGACGCGTTTCGCTTTCATGCGCGTGATCGTCCCGACCAGATCGTGCACCGTCTCGTCGATCGAAAGGTCGAGGGCGTGCGATTCGACCAGACCGATCTTTCCGGCGTCGATGAGATTGTCGAGCGTGCGGTTGCGCGATTGCGCCGGGCTTTGCTCGAACGCCGCGATCACGCCGGATTGGCCAAGACGCGCGCCTTCGGCCAAAAATTTCGTCGCCAATATGCTTTTTCCCGAGCCCGACGGCCCGGCGACCAGCAACGAATAGCCTGACGGCAGGCCGCCGCCCAGCATTTCGTCGAGACGCGGTGTGCCCATCGTCAGACGCTCGTTGCCAGGCTTCGCCCCACTTTGGAAAATGGGCACGGTACGCGAAAACACGGTTATGCCGCCATCGCTGATGCGAAAGTTGTGCAAGCCCGGTGGAGTCGCCTGGCCGCGCATTTTGATGACCCGCATCTGGCGTACCGTCGAATTGCCATGCAAGCGTTGCGAAAGCCAGACGACCCCGTCGGCGATTGCGAAAATCGGATTCGTATCGAACTCAGTCATATATTCTTCGATCAGAAAAGTCGTCGCCTGCCAGCTCGTCAACCGCAGGCCAAGCTGCTGCCCGAATACCTGCAGATGGCCGCCGCCATGCGGGCCTTGTTCGGCGGCGCGAGCGATCGATCGAAATGAATCGACGAACACGAGGCCGGGAGAAAACGCTTCGACTTCTTTTGTGATGCGCGCAAATATGCGATCGAGATCACCGTCGCTGGCGTCGTCGGTGAGACTGATGAAACGTATCGACGCACCGACCTTGTCGATATCGAAAAAATTGAAACGCTGCTGGTAGCGCAGCATTTTCAATGCCGGCTCGCCGAGTACGTTGAAAAACAATGCGCGGCGATCGGGGTTCGCCAGCGCGAACATGAGTTGGTAGGCGAGCGTCGTCTTGCCGGTGCCGGGCGATCCGGTAAACAGGTTGAACGAAAATTCCGGAAGGCCGCCACCCAGCAGCGTATCGAGACCCGGCACGCCGGTCGGCAGACATTGGATGTTCACTTTGTCGCTCATTGCATTATCTCCCGCGCCGGACCATTGAAGCCGGCGTCGTCCAGCAACGACTGCAGGAGCCGCGCCGTCAGCGGTTCGCCAATCAAGGTCGCCAGTAATTCGAGGAAAGTATCGAGAAGGACGCTGCTTGCGTTACTGGCGTCGGCAGGATCTCGCTGCATAAGGCTCATCCTTAAATCCATAAATGGCCAATCGGTCTGCTGCATCCGTAATGCCAGGGGCATTGGCTGGGCGGTCGCGAGCCAGGGAAAGCTGGCTCTCGTGAGGTGCAGGCTGCGCGCATAAAGCGAACCGACCCCGCCTTCCCCGATAATGGGCGCGAGATGAACGGCCACTCCGCGCCAGGTTTTAATCGCGGCCTCTGCAACCGCTTCCGAGGTGGCGCCATCCCCCGCGCGGCGCGCCAGGGTTTGCCGGACCATCTGCGGCCTCAGTACGTCGTCGCTTGACATAGCCGTATTTTCAAGTCGCTATCCCCCAGCGTCATCCCCGGCAGAGATCGACGCATTTTTTTTTCCAGCATGCAGCCAGCTTTCCGTAGCGGCAAACGCTGTCTGATCAGGCCCATTGTTTCATATGTCCATTCTCGTTCACTGTGCGCAATCACACAAACCATGTCTTAAGCGCTCCTCAGTTCTGGAGCGCCGCACCAGGAATCCTCGCGCTGATCACAGAACGGCGCTCGACCTAACGCTGGTAACATGCACGAACGGAACCAGGGAAAACATGAATGACTTATTGTGTCGCCATCAAACTCGATGCCGGAATAGTGTTCGCATCCGATTCGCGCACCAACGCCGGCATCGATAATTTCGCCAAGTTCTGCAAGATGACGGT
>JBGTFJ010000202.1:0-2261 GCA_041747355.1 Burkholderiales bacterium | reverse complement strand
TCGCAAAAACGCTGAGCGCCGCGATTGCCGCGGCAATACAGGCGGTGCTCGTGCTGATTTTGCTGGCGCTTCTCGGCTATCTGTCGAAAGACCTGTCGCTACCCTTGCTTGCTGCTGGAATCGCCGCGACCTCGCTGGCTGCCGCAAGCACCGGCATGCTGATCGCAGCGTGCACCAAGACGCTCGACAATTTCGCGGTGATGATGAACCTGGTGATTTTCCCGATGTTTTTTCTGTCGGGTTCGCTGTATCCAATCCAGCATTTACCCGATGCGCTGCGCATCGTCGCGATGATCAATCCTTACAGCTATGGGGTGGATCTTCTGAAGCACGCCTTGCCGGTCAGCGGCGGCGCCAACTTCAGCACGGATTTCAGCCTCGGCCTGGACCTTGAGGTTCTCCTCGGCTTCAGCGCGCTGGCAACCGTTATCGCATGCGCACGCTTTTCGCGCGAAACGGCTTACGAACCCCTGATCCACATGCTGAGCCGCAAACGCGGTGAATAGGCAGCATGTTCGTGGCGCCGATTGAAAAATCGTTACGTCAGCAGCAGCGCTTTTATCGATCCGGTTTCACTTCGCCTGACTCAGAATACCTTGGCTCACCCTCCGCCGGTCCCGACCTTCCTGTTTGACGAACTCTCTTTCACATACCGCCGAAACGCAGCGTCTTCTCGTCGTAATTATTCATGAATGCTTCGATTTCCGGCTCAGAATAGCCCTCGAAACTGAAGCTGACCTGCTTCATCGGCACGTCGAGCGCGCCCATTTTTTCGGCGCCCTCGTCGCGCACCGTAATCAGCACGCGCTTAGCGCCGTCCTTGACGATAATGCGGTTGCCGTCGACCTCGAATTTCCGATCGCCGATCGCTTCCGGCAACTGCCGCATGAATTCCTTGCGTGTGATGTTGCACTCGCGATCGAATCGACTTTCCGCATGGCCATCGCGAATAAACGGCGAATTGCTGCTCTCTTGTTCATCGTTATTCATGGCTTGCTCCTTATGGTTCTTTCAACGTTGACTTCGTGAATCCTTGCTGCTCGCGAGTTCTCTCGGTGTTTCGCCGATGGCTTCTCGGACCACCAGCTCTTCGTCCGCGACAATGGGACGCCAAGGCAATATTACAGGAACGCTACAAAAATCGGCGCGCGAATCGCGTCAGCAGAAATGCCGCCCTCTCCCCTCAGTTTCTTGCTCGATCTATGAATTACTCGGCAACGCGCTGCACGCTCGCGTTTCTGAGCCGCAAGACCTCCTGGCTCAATTGATGTACGGTCATCGCATAGAAAACGCTGCGGTTATAGCGCGTGATCACGTAAAAATTATTCAGTCCCAGCCAGAATTGCAGACCATCGTCGGCCTCCAGCGTAAACAGCGTTGCGGGCGTTTCGGCCGGCAATGGTTCGCGCACCGTGACTAACGCGCTTTGGAATTCGGCGAGCGTCGTTTGCGGTTTGATATCGCCCTGCAGAAACTGCTCATAGTTATCGAACGCGCCGGCGCGCAGCACAACCGGCGCGCCGTGCTGCCAGCCGTACTCGCGATAATAATTGGCGACGCTGCCGATGGCATCCGCCGCGTGCCACAAATCGATCCGGCCGTCGCCGTCGAAATCGATGGCGTAGCGCCGATAGCTGCTCGGAATGAATTGCCCCAGCCCCATTGCGCCAGCATACGAGCCTTTCAGGGTCAGCGGATCGAAGCCGGTCTCGCGCGCGAGCAGCAGGTACTGTTCGAGCTCGCCGCGAAAAAATTCGGCGCGGCGCGGATAATCGAACGCCAGCGTTGCCAGCGCGTCGAGCACGCGATAGCGGCCGGTATTCTTGCCGTAAAGCGTCTCCACTCCTATCGTCGCCACGATGATTTCGGGTGCGACGCCGAAATCGCGCTCGGCGCGCGCGAGCTCGGCGGCATGATCGTCCCAGAATTGCGCGCCGCCTTCAATGCGGGTAGCCGTCAGAAATGGAGGGTAATACTCACTCCACGACCTGGTCGTCGCAGGTGTGGTCATCGCCGTGATGATCGACGGCTGAAATCGTGCTTCGCGCAAAGTCTGCCGCAGCGGCTCCAGTTTGAAGTCATGTTTCGCCGCGACCTCACGAACGAACCGCTCGGCATCCTTGTTCCAGAGCTGCGCGGCGCTCGCAATAACCGGAACGACAAACAGGGTGATCAGCAGGAGGTTTCTCAGCATCATCGGCAATCGTTCCGTCTTATACTCGCAACAAATCCGTAACATGCGCGCGCCACCGTTTTGAGAC
>JBGTFJ010000201.1:0-6834 GCA_041747355.1 Burkholderiales bacterium | reverse complement strand
GTCGCCTTCGAGTTCGAGCGCCGTCGCGACCGAAACCAGCGCGAACGCATACGACGCGCGGTCGCGCACTTTCAGGTAGCAATAATGTTCGGCGAAACCTTTGGCCGAAAGATCGATCGCCGTGATGATTTCATCGGCTTGTAAATTGGTATCGATTTCGGGCGTGTCGCCGGGCAGACGATGAAAATCGGCGAACGCGATCACGCGCTCGCCATTTTTTCCGGTGACGCGAACCGTGGCTTCGAGCGCCGCAAGTGCTACGCACATGTCGGATGGGTGGGTTGCGATACACTGCTCGCTGGCGCCGAGGATGGCATGGATGCGGTTGAATCCGGGAATCGCCGGGCATCCGCTGCCGGGCTCGCGCTTGTTGCAGGGCGTGCCGACATCGTAGAAGTAATAACAGCGCGTGCGCTGCAACAGATTGCCGCCGTCGGTCGCCATATTGCGCAGTTGCGGCGACGCACCGGCGAGGATCGCTTTCGACAACAGCGGGTAGCGCTTTTCGACCTCAGGGTGATACGCGGTGTCGGCATTGGTGACGAGCGCGCCGAGGCGCAAGCCGCCGTCCGGCGTCGGTTCGATCTTGTTCAGCGGCAGACGCGTGATGTCGATCAGGCGGGCAGGGCGGCTGACATTCTCCTTCATCAAATCGAGCAGGTTGGTGCCGCCGGCGATGAATTTCGCCGTTTGATTCGCCGCTGCTTCGCGTGAAGCCGCGGCCACATCGTCGGCTCTTGTGTAAGAAAAGTTGTTCATGCTTGCGCGCTCCTGACTGGCTTTTCTGCCCTGCTCATCGCCTGCTCGATCGCGGCGACAATGTTCGGATACGCGCCGCAGCGACAGATGTTGCCGCTCATCAATTCGCGGATATCGTCTTCGCTTTCCACCTTGCCCTCACGCATCAGACCGACGGCCGAACAGATCTGGCCCGGCGTGCAATAGCCGCATTGAAACGCGTCGTGGTCGATGAACGTTTGCTGCAACGGGTGCAGCGCGTCGCCCGAAGCGAGGCCCTCGATGGTCGTGATTTCCGAACCGTCTTTCATGATCGCCAGGGTCAGACACGAATTGATGCGCTTGCCGTCGACCAGCACGGTGCACGCGCCGCACTGACCGTGATCGCAACCTTTTTTGGTGCCGGTCAGATCGAGCTGCTCGCGCAGCAAATCGAGCAGCGAGGTCCACGGAGCCAGTTCGACGCGTTTTTCGGCGCCGTTGATTTTCAGCGTGATCGTCGTCTTCCCGGGCAATGCCGCCGAACGCGTTTCGGCGATTGGGGGCGAATCGTTCATTGCAACTCCTATAGCGGTTTGTTCCGGTTTTGTTGCGATCCCGGACAATGGGCGTGGTGGGGTTTCATCGGCGCCGCCTCGTGAACTGCGTGGCCAGCAATCCGGCAGCGATTGCCAGGGCCGCGCCGATGATGACGTTTCGTGCTGGATCGGGAACAGGCGGCGGCAATGCGACGACGCCGCCTTCGTCGGTTCGCGCCGGCTGGTCGACATAGCGGCCATGCCTCGGCGGGGTGAAAGTCCGCGCGAATCGATCGAGTAGCAAAGCGGCGTTCTCGGCGATCGGCAAGCCGTGACCGGCCGCGATCACGCTCGGCCGCAAGTCGGCAAGCTTGTCGATCGAAGCGCGCGCCGCGTTCCAGTCTGTCGTAAACGTCGCCGGCGGCTGGCGCAACTCGCGCTCCAGCGTCACCAGAGTGAATACCGTTTCCTGGTTGACCGTGGCCAGCGCATCGGCGGCGAGCAGCACGCGATCGCGTTCACGGAACAGCGAGATGTGCCCGGCGGTGTGCCCGGGCGTGTGCAGATAACGCCATTCGGGCAGGCCGGGAACGCTGCCATCCGCGGGCAGCTCGCGGACGCGGCCGCGGAACTCGTAGCCGCCATGCGGAAACAAGCGCGACATCTGCGCCAGCGCGCCGCCGACAGTCGGATCCTGCGGTGGATAATCCGATTGCCCGGTCAGGTACGGCATTTCGAGCGGGTGCGCATAGATCGGCACGTCCCACTCGTCGGCGAGGGTCAAGGCATTGCCGGCGTGGTCGAAATGCCCGTGCGTCAGGATGATCGCCGATGGCCGCGCGTTGCTGCCGAATAGCGCTTCCGCTTGCGCGCGCACCCGCCACGCCTGCAACGGCAAGCCGGTATCGACCAGCAGCCACGAGCCGTCGTCGGCTTCGATAAAATACACATTGACGAACAGCGTCGTCAGGTAGCTGATACCCGGCGCTACGACCCGATGCAAGCGATGTTTGAAAGCGCGGCTCTGCCTGGTTATCGTGACTGCATTCGAGGTTGACATTTTTTTTCTACCTTAAAGTGAGATCGCGTTTTAATGGGCGACACGAAAATGCGGGAGGTGTTTGGAGCAGCAGCAAGGTTGTGTTTCTACCGGCGCCATTCAATTGGCGCGAGTCAGCTATTCAGCACAAACCGTGCTAAAAGCTTTTGCGCGGGGCTCGCTGCGAAATAGCGGGTTTTACTACGATGAGGTGAATGAGTCCTTGGTCTGCGTGTGTAACGCGCACAAAAACATCGTAAGAATTACAACAGGCGGTGAAACACTTACTTCCGGCGGGTCGGAAGCTGTCGCTGCCCGCTTCGACAGCAAGACCCGCTAACCTTTTTTGCAGGCGACGGCGCAAGCTCGTAGCAGGCAGCCATCAGGTGAAACCGAGTACGGACCTCGAACTCATTAACCTGGCTGGTGATACAGTAAATACCGCTACTACCGAGGCGTGCCATGGCCATCATCGCAAAATTGTTCCAAACCGGCAGCAGCCAGGCGGTGCGCTTACCTGAAGCTTTCCGCCTGCCCGGCAATGAAGTCTGGATCAGCAAGAACGAAGCAACCGGTGTCATCACCCTTACGCCCAAGCCCGCGCCCGATCGGTTGAATGAGCTGTTTCGGTTGATAGACGAAGGCGCCGTGCCAGAAAGCTATGTGGCCGAGCGGGATAATCCGGTGGAATCCCCTGGCAATCCCTTCGCCCGGCAAGTCGAATGATCCGCTGTCTGTTCGATACGGATGCCGTGAGCTATTTCCTGAGAGGCAAAAACCCCGTAGTCCAAACCCGTTGCCGTAACCCATTGCGGTGGGCAACATGAACGGACAACTCTTCACCCAGGACTTTCTTCGCGACGGCATCAAGGCAACTCCCGTCTGGGAAGCCTTGCCGGATTCGGAACTCGACGCGTTCGGTGCGCGGCTATTCGCTATCTATTCCCCATTCGACGCAAGCTCCACCCTGAACGAAGCTTCGACCGAGCAGGAAATTATCCTGAAGGTGCTTGGCGCACTGGGCTGGGATGAGTTATGGATACCGCAGAATGTCGCATCGAAAACCCGGCGCGAAGATGTTCCGGACTGGCTGCTGTTTCCCGAATCGGCCGCTAAAGCTGCTGCCCTCAAGGAACATAAAGAAGATCGGCGCTATCGCCATGGCATTCTGATCCTCGAAGCAAAACGTTGGCTGCGTCCGCTAGATCGCGGCGATGCGACCGATATGCTTGCGCCCGGTACGCCATCAAATCAAATCCTGAGGTATCTGTCGGCTGCGGAAATCGCATCGGAACGCAGAATACTTTGGGGCATTCTGACCAATGGCCGTCGTTGGCGCCTCTATTACCAGGGCGCACGCTCGCGGTCGGAGGAATTCCTGGAAATCGACGTCGCGGCGTTTACTGGAATCCGCGGCCTGACTGCCGACCTCGAGGACGCGCACGATCCTCGCCACGGGCTCAAGCTTTTGTATTGCCTGTTCCACCGTGCGGCTTTCAGTGCGCAGGACTGGGACGGTGCAGGACGCACATTTCATCAATTCGCCTTGCACGAGGCGCGCCATTACGAGGAGACCGTTTCGCAGGATTTGGGCGCGCGCGTGTTCGCGGCTGTATTTCCCGCGCTCGCAAACGCTTTGGCGGATCGCGATCCCTCCGCTCAAAGCCCTTACACGCGTCCGTACCTGGAGGAACTGCGCGATGCGGCGCTGATCCTGCTTTACCGGCTGCTGTTCGTGCTCTTTGCTGAAGACCGGCTATTGCTGCCGGTACGCGATTCCCGCTATCTCGACTATTCGCTGCGCAAACTGCGCGAAGATATCCGCGATAAGCGCGATTCGGGCGCTGCGTTCTCAACTACGGCGACCCGAATCTGGGATGGGCTGAAAAGCCGGTTCGCGGCGATCTCCGCCGGAGACTCTTCCCTCGGTTTGCCTGCATACAACGGCGGCCTTTTCGAAGATGCGCGCACGCCGTTGCTGACCCGCGTGCGCATCCCCGATTCGGTTCTGGCGCCGGCCATCGACGAACTCTCGCGGCGCGATGTTATTCGCGCATGGATCAATTATCGCGATCTGTCGGTTCAGCACCTGGGCTCGATCTACGAGCGCCTGCTCGAATACCGGCTCGAAGAACAAGGCGACAAGCTGATCCCGCGTCCAACCAGCTTCGCGCGCAAGACGACCGGCAGCTTCTACACGCATGAAGACCTAGTCAAACTCATTATCGACGAAGCCGTTGGCCCGCTGGCGCACGAGTTCGTTGCAGCGTTCGCCGAAAGGTTGATGGATTGGGAAAAGCGGCGCGAACTGAAGCCGCTCGATTGGGAGCAGTTAGACGCGCTCGATCCCGCCAGCAAAATCCTCAACTTGCGCGTGTGCGATCCGGCGATGGGCAGCGGGCATTTTCTGGTTTCGCTCGTGGACTATCTCGCCGACAGGATTCTCGAAGCCGTCGAGGATGCGGCGATCCTGGTCTCGGGCGAGCGTTGGGCCAAGCAAGCGCCGGTGTGGAATTCGCCGCTGGTCAAGCGCATCGCGGAAATTCGTGAGCGAATACTCAAAGCCGCGCGCGATCACGGCTGGAGCGTGGATATTGGCCAGCTCGATGACCGCCATATCGTGCGCCGCCTGATATTGAAGCGTGCGATTCATGGCGTCGACAAGAATCCCATGGCGGTCGAACTCGCCAAGACCGCGCTCTGGCTCCATACCTTCACGGTCGGCGCGCCGCTCTCGTTTCTCGATCACCATCTGCGCTGCGGCGATTCGCTGTTCGGCTGCCGTATGCCGGACCTGACCGGAGCGCTGGGCAGCCTTGCCGGTGCGTTGCTGCAGTAGGAGGATCTTCGCCGCGTTGAAACAGCGCGGCTCACCATGCACGCGATCGGCGAATTGACCGATATCGACATCGCGGAAACGCATCATTCGAAGGCGCTGATGGATCAGATCGAGGATGGCCTGCGTCCGCAGCAGCGCGCGCTTGATTTCGTGCAGGCGAAACGCTGGGCGAATCGTTCGAAAACCGCTGATTACGACCAGACCTGGGCCGACCTGTTGAATCAGGAATACGGCGATAACCTGCTCGAATCGATTGAGCTGCTCGCGAAGCGCGGCATACGACTGCGCGGCGAGCGGCAGCAGCGCGCGCACCGCGTAGTACAGGCGGCGCTTGCGCACGCCCGCGAAGTGCGTTTTCTGCATTGGGATCTGGCGTTTCCGACTGTGTGGTCGAGCACGGGAAGCGGCGGTTTCGACGCGGTAATCAGCAATCCGCCGTGGGACCGCAATGAAGCTGCAGCAAGTCGAATGGTTCGCCGAACGCCGTCCCGAGATCGCGCGCGCGGCGCGCGCATCCGACCGCAAGCGCATGATCGCCGCCTTGGAACAAGCCGACGATGCGTTGTGGACCGAATACCTGAACGCCAGAGAAATCGCGGAAACTGCCACGCGGGTCGCGCGCGAATGCGGCGAATACCCGCTGCTTTCGGGCGGTGACGTGAACCTCTATACCCTGTTCATCGAGCGCGCCCAGGCGCTCGTACGTCCGGGCGGGATTGTCGGTCTGCTGACGCCGTCCGGCATTGCCGCAGACAAGAGCGCCGCGGAGTTTTTTCGTACTTTGACGTTGCCGGTGACGGGCCAAGGAAGCGAAGGCGAAACGCGTTTAGCCGGGCTGTTCGATTTTGAGAATCGCCATAACCCGGGCGGCAGCTATTTCCCGGACGTGGATTCGCGCTTCAAGTTCTGCACGCTGATCTTCGGCGGCGCGGAAAGAACCTTTGAAAAAGCGCGCTGCGCCTTTTATCTGCACGATATCGCCGAGCTTGCCGATGGCGATCGAGTGCTCGCGCTATCGGCCGCGGATTTCGCAGCGGTAAATCCGAATACCGGCGGTGCCCCGATTTTCCGCAGCAAGCGCGACGCTGAAATCACCACCGCGATTTATCGCCGTCAGCCGGTGCTGGTCGATCGGCGCGAGACTCCTCCGAAGAAAGTCTGGCCCGTTCGGTACTGCACGATGTTTCACATGACCAACGACTCGCGGCTGTTCAAACGCCACGACGAACTGGAGAACGACGGTTGGTATCCGGTCGAGCATAACCGCTACAAAAAAGGCGAGGCGACCGCGGTCCCGTTGTACGAAGGAAAAATGGTGCAGATGTACGACCATCGCGCGGCCAATGTCATTATGAATGCCAGCAATGTGCACCGTCCCGCGCAGCAGGAGGCGGTTTCACTGGCTCACCATCGCGACCCGAAGTTTTGTCCGGCGCCGCAGTTTTGGGTCGAGCAACCCGAAGTGGCTCGGGTGTACGCAGGCCAATGGGTCTTGGGATTCAAGGAAATTACCGCCCCGACAAACGAACGCTCTATGATCGCGTGCTTGGCGCCGGGCGTGGGCTTTGGGAACAAGCTGCCTCTGTGGTTACCTGAAAATGGAAGCGAGAAAAGATATGCTTCGTCCGCAACTTTGTTATTGGCTAACCTAAACTCGTTTCCATTCGATTTTATAGTTCGACAGAAGCTGCAAGGGCAGA
>JBGTFJ010000200.1:0-5317 GCA_041747355.1 Burkholderiales bacterium | reverse complement strand
AGTAGCGCGGGCACGCGTCGACTTCAGTTTCTATCTCAAGGGCATCCGCGATCTGCGGCGCAACCGCGGCGCCGGGGGCCAGATACAGACTGGTCGCGGTGATAGCAGCGACATCGCGCGCAACGCCAGTCAGACTCAGGCAATCGGCACGATTTGGCGTCAGCTTCAGCGTAAAGATCGAATCATCCAGCTCGTTATAAATGCGCAGATCAGCACCTACCGGCGCATCGTCGCGCAGTATCAGCAAACCGTTCGATTCATCGCTCAAACCCAGTTCTTTGGCCGAACACAGCATGCCCGCCGATTCGATGCCGCGGAGGGCAGCCTGCGTAATCGTAACTCCGGGCAGCTTCGCACCGACGGTCGCAACGGGAACCTTGATCCCGCAAGCAACGTTGCCGGCGCCGCAAACGATCTGGAGCGGCGCACCCGAACCGACGTCGACACGACAGACAGTCAAACGATCCGCCTGCGCGTGCTTTTCGATCGAGAGCACCTCGCCGACGACAACGCGATCGAACGGTGGCGCAACCGGTTCGCGCGACTCGACTTCGAGCCCGGCCATCGTCAACGTGTCGGCGAGTGCTGCACTGCTCAACGCCGGATTGACAAAAGTGCGCAGCCAGTTTTCGGAGAATTTCATTCGAAGTAGCGAGGCGTGAGGAGCGAGGCATAAGGATCCGACAATGCCGGAGCGTTTCCCTCACTCCTCACTCCTTTCTCCTCAGTTGCGTCAAAGAAATTGCTTAAGAAATCGCAGGTCGTTTTCAAAAAACAGCCGCAAATCATTCACGCCGTAACGCAGCATCGCGAGACGATCGATGCCCATACCGAATGCAAAGCCGAGATAACGCTCGGCGTCGATTCCGACGTGAGCAAGTACATTCGGGTGGACCATGCCGCAGCCGCCGACTTCCAGCCAGCCGCTGTTGCCGCACACGCGGCAGCCATCGCCGTTGCAGAACACGCAGCCCATATCGGTTTCGGCCGACGGTTCGGTGAACGGAAAAAACGACGGGCGAAAGCGGACTTGCAACGCCTCGCGCTCAAAAAACCGCTGCAGAAAGTCGGTGACGACACCCTTGAGGTCGGCGAAGCTGACATGCTCGTCGATCCATAACCCTTCGAACTGATGGAACATCGGCGAGTGCGTCGCATCGGAATCGACGCGATAGACTTTTCCCGGCGCGATGATCTTGATCGGTGGCTCGTGCTCCTGCATGTAACGAATCTGGATCGGCGACGTATGCGTGCGCAGCAGAAGCGGATCAGCGTCGTCGATATAAAACGTGTCATGCATGGCGCGCGCCGGATGATCTTCCGGGATATTCAGGGCGGTGAAGTTGTAGTAGTCGGTCTCGATTTCGGGGCCCGTGGCGACCGTAAATCCGATCGAGTGAAACAGCGCGACGATGCGTTGCAGAGTCAGCGTTATCGGATGCAGGCTGCCGGCGCCGACGCCGCGCCCCGGCAAGGTTACATCGAGCGCTTCAGCCGAAAGTTGCGCTTGCAGAAGCCGATCGCGGATCGCCTCGCGACGCGCCTGCAGCGCAGCCTCGACCGCCTGTTTGGCCCGATTGATGCGCTCGCCTTCGGCTGGACGCTGCTCGGCAGGCAGTTTGCCGAGGCTTTTCAGTAGATCGGTCAGCGCCCCGCTCTTGCCGAGATAGCGCGCCTTCGCCTGGTCGAGTTCCGCTGCGTTATCGATTGCGCTGAACTCATTGCGTGCGCGCAGGACGATAGCATCGAGCACCTGGGCCGGGCTGGTTATATGGTCGGTTTGCATGGAAGCGGTGCTGACTGAACGACGGCGCGAAAACCGGACAACGAGTATCGGGGAATGGTCAAATGAAAAAGGAGGCCTGCCAGCCTCCTTCACGATCTACTCTGGCTTCAGCCGCTCGACGCGCTTTTCGCTTGTTCCGCGATCCTGGCGAAAGCCGGCTTGTCGAACACGGCAATATCGGCGAGCACCTTGCGATCGATTTCTATGGCGGCCTTTTTAAGCGCATTCATGAACACGCTGTACGTCAGTCCGCATTCGCGCGCGGCGGCATTTATGCGCGCGATCCACAACGAGCGGAACTGGCGCTTTCTCTGCCGCCGATCGCGGTATTGGTACTGCCCGGCCTTCATGACCGCCTGATTGGCGATCCGGTACACGTTTTTACGGCGGCCGCGGTAACCTTTGGCTTGCTCGAGGACTGCCTTGTGGCGCGCGCGCGCCGTTACACTGCGTTTGACTCTGGGCATAGCGAGTCCTTTAGGAGTATGGCAACATCGCGCGCACCTGGCGCTTGTTGCTCGAATCGACTTCCGTCGTTCCGCGCAGATGACGCTTACGCTTGGTGGTTTTCTTGGTCAGGATATGGCGCAGAAAAGCCTGCGAGCGCTTTATGCTGCCGCCGGCTCGCGCCTTGAAGCGCTTGGCGGCGCCGCTTTTGGTTTTCATCTTGGGCATTGCTTACTCCTGTTTGATGGCTGTGGGTGGCTTTGCTTCAGCGCTTTAAACCCGACGCCACTTGTTAGCAGCGAACTGTGCACGGGGATTGGAAAAACCCCGACTTTCCGTTCGCTGATTACGATTCGCCTGTTTACTTCTTCTTGGGCGACAGCACCATCACCATTTGCCGCCCTTCCATCTTTGGAAACTGTTCGACGACGCCAAAAGGCTCGAGGTCGGCCTGCACGCGCTGCACTAGCTTGAGACCAATTTCCTGGTGCGCCATTTCGCGTCCGCGGAATCGCAGCGTTACCTTGGTCTTGTCGCCTTCTTCGAGGAATTTTATCAGGTTGCGCAGCTTGATCTGATAATCGCCTTCGTCGGTGCCGGGCCTGAACTTGATTTCCTTGACCTGAATCTGCTTCTGCTTCTGCTTGGCTTCGTGCTTCTTCTTGCTCTCGGCATATTTGAACTTGCCGTAATCCATCAGCCTGCAAACAGGAGGCTGTGCCTGCGGAGCTATTTCGACCAAATCGACCTCGGCCTGCTCCGCCATCGCGTTGGCTGCCGCAAGACTCATGATACCGAGTGCCTCACCCTCCACACCTACCAGCCGCACTTCCAGGGCGTTAATTTCGCCATTGATGCGCGGCTCTTTCTCTTGAGCGATAGTCTAACCTCCAAAATGAATATGAGGAGTGCGCGTGCCGCGAACGAACTCGATCGCGACCGCCGGACTCCTCACTAAACCGCAGTGCGGCCCTTGTGCGCGATTTCGGCCTGGAGCCGCGAAATCAGATCGGCGAGACTCATCTGACCGAGATCGGCATTCGCCCGCGCGCGCGCCGAAACCTTGCGCGCCGCGACTTCCTTATCGCCGACAATCACTTGATAGGGCAACTTCTGCAGACTGTGACCGCGGATTTTATAGTTTATCTTCTCATTCCTCAAGTCGCAGTCGGCGCGCAAACCGGCCGTCCGCAGTTCTGCCGTCACTTCGCGCGCATAGTCGTTCTGGGCTTCCGAGATATTCATCACGACGACCTGAACCGGCGCCAGCCAAAGCGGCAGTGCTCCCGCGTAATTTTCGAGCAGGATGCCGATGAAGCGCTCCATCGAACCGAGCACCGCGCGATGCAGCATTACCGGAATTTGCTTGCTGCTGTTTTCGTCGATATAACTGGCGTCGAGCCGCGCCGGCATCGAAAAATCGACCTGTATGGTGCCGCATTGCCAGATGCGTTCGAGGCAATCCTTCAGCGAAAACTCGATCTTCGGCCCGTAAAAAGCGCCCTCGCCCGGCTGCAGTTGCCAGTTGATGCCCTTGCTGTTCAAGGCGAGTTCGAGCGCCGCTTCGGCCTTGTCCCAGACGTCGTCGGCGCCAACCCGTTTTTCCGGCCTGGTCGACAGTTTGACCAGCACCTCATCGAAACCGAAGTCGGCATAAACTGCATGCAGCAGATCTATAAACTTCGCGACCTCGTCCTGGATCTGCGCTTCCGTGCAGAAGATGTGCGCGTCATCCTGCGCAAATCCGCGCACGCGCATCAAGCCGTGCAAGGCCCCGGACGGCTCGTTGCGATGGCACGAACCGAATTCGGCAAGCCGCAGCGGCAAATCGCGGTAGCTTTTCAGCCCTTGATTGAAAACCTGCACATGGCCCGGGCAATTCATCGGCTTGACAGCAAACTCGCGCTCCTCGGACTGGGTGGTGAACATGTTCTCCTTGAACATTTCCCAGTGGCCGGATTTTTCCCAAAGGGCACGATCGAGAATCTGCGGGCATTTGATCTCGTTGTAGCCGTGCTTATCCAGCACCCCGCGCATGTACTGCTCGACCTGCTGGTAAATCGTCCAGCCCTTCGGGTGCCAGAACACCATGCCTGGCGCTTCGTCCTGCAGATGAAACAGGTCAAGCTGCTTCGCGAGCTTGCGGTGATCGCGCTTTTCCGCCTCGGCAAGGCGATGCAGATAGGCGTCCTGATCTTCCTTTCTCGCCCACGCCGTGCCGTAAATCCGCTGCAGCATCTCGTTGTTCGAATCGCCGCGCCAATACGCGCCGGCGACTTTCATCAATTTGAATACCTTGAGGCGGGCGGTCGATGGCACGTGGGGACCGCGGCATAGATCGATCCAGTTGCCCTGGCGATAGAGCGACAGCGTTTCGTTCTCCGGAATCCCTTCGATGATTTCGGCTTTGTAATGCTCGCCAAGGCCGTGGAAAAACGCGACGGCTTCATCGCGACTCAGTACTTCGCGCTGTAATTTCAGATCGCGCTTCGCGATTTCGGCCATGCGCTTTTCGATCGCTTCGAGATCTTCAGGTGTAAACGGCCGTTTGTACGAGAAGTCGTAGTAGAAACCGTTTTCGATCACCGGGCCTATGGTTACCTGCGCATCAGGAAATAATTCCTTGACTGCATGGGCCAGCAGATGCGCTGTCGAATGGCGTATCAACGCGATACCCTCGGCGTCACGTTCAGTGACGATCTCGAGCCCGATATCGCTATCGATACAAAACGAGGTGTCGACGAGTTTGCCGTCGACCTTGGCCGCGAGTGCCGCGCGCGCGAGACCGGCGCCGATACTCGCGGCGGCTTCCGCTACCGTGACCGGCGCCGCAAACGTTTTCTCAGAGCCATCGGGCAATCTCACTACGGGCATTACGCTTTCCCAAAATAACAAAAGTCAGAAAACGAGGGACTGCCAGCGCCCCTGAATTCCTGACTTTCTTGCGGACTACCGAGGCGACTACCGACTCGATCGTCCCGCTGAATGGTAGGCGCGATTGGACTCGAACCAACGACCCCCACCATGTCAAGGTGGTGCTCTAACCAGCTGAGCTACGCGCCTGAAACAGTCGCCAGTTTAGCG
>JBGTFJ010000199.1:0-6823 GCA_041747355.1 Burkholderiales bacterium | reverse complement strand
GCTGACAAGACTGGCCGAATACGGCCCTGGGGAAATTCTCATGTATGCTACGGCCCGGTTTGATCCGGTGCGGCGCGCCGCGAATTTTTCTCACCACTTCACGCGCCGGAGATCGAGCTTTGATCTCGGACGATCGCTATTTCCGCAAGTCGACGTGGAGGAAGCGCTGTTAAGCGTAAAGCGCGATGCGCTGTACCGGGATGTCAATCTGCCACCCAGTTACGTCGATGACATCCGGGGCTTTGCGGAAAATACCCCATGTTTTGCCTATCTGAGAAATACCCGTCAGAAACAGTATTTCCACCAGCGCGACCATGAGAAAGTCGAGGCGGATATCGGTCAGACTGTGCTTATGGGCGGGTACGACGACCCTGCATCGCAATGCGCGGCGATTGCCAGACTTGAGAACGATCCCAAACTGCTGGAGATTGCGGCGCGTTATTTGAACGGTGATCCGCGAGAAATCATGTCGATACTGTGGTGGAGCTTCCCGAAGCAAACCGGCATCGAGGAACGTCTGAAGGCGAAACAAACGGTGCTTTTTCACTTCGATCTGCACGCGTATCAGTATATATATTTCAACTTCTACCTGACTGAAGTCGATGCCACGGCCGGGCCGCATGTTGCAGTGCTGGGCAGCCACAAAAAAAAGAAACTTTCCCAGTTGCTCGGTTCAGCGAATCAGTCCGACGAAAATATAATCCGCTATTACGGCCCGGAAAACATCGTGACGCTTTGCGGCAAAGCCGGCTCGGGGTTCATAGAGGATTCGTTTTGCTATCACAAGGCGACCGCGCCAACGCACAAGACTCGCCTGATGCTGCAAATACGGATGTCGTAAAGCTCCGATACTTTTTTAATCCGGTTGCAATAGCACCCCCGCCAGCGGCGGCAGCGTAACGTCGATCGAATCCGGCAATCCCATGAACGAGACGCCGGTCGTAGCGACGCTGCCGTTGCCGAGATTGCTGCCGCCGTAAAATTCCGAGTCGCTGTTAAAAATCTCGCGGTATTTGCCCGACCGCGGCACGCCGATCTTGTAGCCCGGCCGCGGCACCGGCGTGAAGTTGAGCACAACGACCACGAACGAACCGTCGCGCGCGCGGCGCAGATAGCTGATGACCGACTGGTCGGAATCGCAGCAGTCGATCCAGCGAAAACCTTCCGGTTGAAAATCGAGCTGATGCAACGCCGGCAGCTCGCGATAGAGGCGATTCAGATCGCGCGCCAGTTGCTGCACACCGCGGTGCCAGTCCAGCCCCAACAAGCCCCATTCGAGTTCCCATTGTGTCTGCCATTCGCGGCCCTGAGCGAATTCGTCGCCCATGAAGTTCAGCTTTTTGCCGGCGTAAGTCATCTGGTACGTCAACAGCAAACGCACGTTGGCGAATTTCTGCCAGACGTCGCCGGGCATGCGCCCAAGCAGCGTGCCTTTGCCGTGCACGACTTCATCGTGCGAAAACGGCAGCAGAAAGTTTTCGGTATAGGCGTAGATCTGGCCGAAAGTCAGCTTGTCGTGGTGGTAGCGGCGATGGACCGGGTCCTGCGCGATATACGACAGCGTGTCGTTCATCCAGCCCATATTCCACTTGCATGAAAAGCCGAGACCACCGACGTAGACCGGCCGCGACACGCCAGGCCACGCAGTCGACTCTTCAGCGATCGACAGCGCGCCGGGGAAATCGTCGTGCAGCATGATATTGAGTTCGCGCAGGAAATCGATGGCGTCTAGGTTTTCGCGGCCGCCGTGGCGATTCGGTAACCATTCGCCGGCTTTGCGCGAATAGTCGAGATACAGCATCGAGGCGACCGCATCGACGCGGATACCATCGAAGTGAAATTCGCCGAGCCAGTAGTGCGCGCTCGACAACAAAAAGCTTTTCACTTCGTTGCGCGAATAGTTGAAGATATGCGTGCCCCAATCCTGGTGCATGCCGAGGCGCGGATCTTCGTGTTCGTACAGCGCGGTGCCGTCGAAGCGCGCCAGCGCGAACGCATCCTGCGGAAAGTGCGCGGGAACCCAGTCGAGCAGCACACCGATATTGGCGCGGTGGCATGCGTCGATGAAGGCGCGCAGATCATCCGGAGAACCGAAGCGCGACGTCGGTGCGAAATAACCGGTCGTCTGGTAGCCCCACGATTCATCGAGCGGATGTTCGGATATCGGCATCAGTTCGATATGCGTATAGCCCATGTCCGTGACATAGTGAACGAGATGCTCGGCGAGATCGCGCCATGTATAGAAGCGGCCGTCCGGATGGCGGCGCCAGGAGCCTGCGTGAATTTCGTAAACGTTGATCGGCGCATGCAGCCAATCCCAACTCGCGCGCCGCGTCATCCAGTCGCTATCGCCCCATTGATGACGGCCGATCTCGCCCGAGCGCGCCGCGGTACTCGGACGCAATTCGAAAGCTTGCGCATACGGATCGGTTTTTACAAAGACTCCGCCGGAACGATTGCGGATTTCATATTTATATAACGCGCCGCTGGCGAGCCCCGGTATGAACAGCTCCCAGACGCCGCTCGAGCCGTGCACGCGCATCGGATGAACGCGTCCGTCCCAGCGATTGAAGTCGCCGACGACGCTGACGCGTTCGGCGTTCGGCGCCCACACTGCATAGCGAATGCCGGCGATACCGTGCATCTCGACCGCATGCGAACCGAGCAGACGGTAGGCTTGATGCAGCCGGCCTTCGTTAAACAGATACAGACCCTGGTCGTGATCGGACAGGCCGGGCGGAAAAGCATAGGCATCGTAACCGGCCCAGACCGCGCCGCCCTGTTCCGAGCGCAACTTGTAGGGGGATGGCGGCGGGCGGTTGCCGCGCCATTCGAAAACGCCATCATCGTGGATACGCGTCATCGGCTCGGCGCGGTGTTCGCCGCCCTGGTCGATCTCCAGCCACATGCGCTCGGCATAAGGGTTGAAGACGCGAACCAGATGCTGGGAATCGTCCTGGCGCGCGCCCAGGTAACTGAATGGATCGCTGAGGCGGCCTTGCAGCAAGGGTTCCATCAGCGCGTTGTGCGCATTGACTTTCGGGGAGGTCTCGTGTTTCATAAGTTCGTCTCTAGCCTGATCTATAGCCCGACCGTATCACCTGAACGCGCCGATGGCGCGGTCGCGGTTTCTCAATGACGCCACGGAGCAGCCTGCTGTTTTGCCCAATAATTTAACCACGAATTCTGTTTCGGATTCGCGTCTGGATTCGCCGTCAACATTGCAGTCCGATCCTCTTCGTGACCCTTTGCTGGATTCGCTCCGCTTCGTCAGCCGCATCACCAAGAATACCTACGCCATCGTGCTGGCTGGCGGCCGCGGCACCCGGCTCAACCAGTTGACCGACTGGCGCGCCAAGCCGGCGGTGCCGTTCGGCGGCAAGTTCCGCATCATCGATTTCCCGCTATCCAATTGCGTGAATTCGGGCATTCGGCGCATCGGCGTTGCCACGCAATACAAATCGCAGAGCCTGATCCAGCATATCCAGCGCGGCTGGAGTTTCCTCGATGGCCGCGTCAAGGAATTCGTCGATGTGCTGCCGGCGCAGCAACGCGTCGAGGAAAGCTGGTATCGCGGCACCGCCGATGCAGTATTCCAGAATCTGGATATTCTGCGCGAGTACAAGGCGGATTATCTGCTGATTCTGGCCGGCGATCACGTCTACAAGATGGACTACGGAAGGCTGCTCGCGTTCCATGTCGCCAACGCGGCCGACGCGACGATCGCCTGCCTCGAAGTTCCGGTAGCCGATGCGACGTCATTTGGCGTGATGGGGGTCGATGAGACGTGGCGGGTTGCCGAGTTCCTCGAAAAACCGGCCGATCCGCCGCATGTCCCCGGCAATCCCGCCAACGCGCTCGCCAGCATGGGGATCTACGTATTCAACGCGGGTTTCCTCTACGAGCAATTGATCCGCGATGCCGACGACCCGAATTCGAGCCACGATTTCGGCAAAGACATCATCCCGCACATCATGTCGCGCTACCGCGTGTTTGCCCAGCCGTTTGCCGACAGCTGCGTGCACAAGGTCGGTGGCGTTCCATACTGGCGCGACGTCGGAACGGTTGACGCTTACTGGGAAGCCAACATGGAATTGACCAAGGTCACGCCGGACCTGAACATGTACGACCAGGATTGGCCGATCTGGACCCATCAGGAGCAACTGCCGCCGGCCAAATTCGTGTTCGACGCGGACGAGCGGCGCGGCATGGCGGTCGATTCCCTGGTATCCGGCGGCTGCATCATCAGCGGCGCGACCGTGCGCCGCTCGCTGCTTTTTTCCGACGTGCGCGTCAACAGCTACAGCAGCATCGAGGATTCGGTGATCCTGCCGAACGTCGACATAGGCCGCCACGTAATCCTCAAGCGCGTGATAGTCGACAAGCGCTGCAAACTTCCCGAAGGACTCAGGGTCGGCGTCAACCCCGACCACGATCGCCAGCGTTTTCAGGTAACCGAAAGCGGCGTCACGCTGATCACTCCTGACATGCTGGGCCAGCGCGTTCATCACGCAAGATGACCGAAAAAAAGCTCGATCTCGTCCTTCTCTGGCATCTGCACCAACCCGATTACCGCGATCACGCGAACGGCGAATTCACGCTGCCGTGGGTTTATCTGCACGCGCTCAAGGATTACAGCGACATGGTGTGGCATCTCGAACGCCATCCCGAAATGCACGCGGTCGTCAATCTGGTGCCGGTGCTGCTGGACCAGATCGAGGATTATGCCGAGCAGTTCGCGAGCGGCCGGCTGCGCGATCCGCTGTTGCGGCTGCTGGCAGCGCCCGACCTGCAGGCACTTGCAGCCGACCAGCGCCGTCTGATTTTCGAAAGTTGTTTCCGCAGCAATCAGGAAACCATGATCGAGCCGTTTCCGCCGTATCGCCGGCTGCAGGCAGTCTATCGGACGCTCGCCGCCGAAGGCGAAGGCGCGCTGCTTTACCTGTCGGCGCAATATCTGTCCGATCTCTTGACGTGGTATCACCTGTCGTGGACCGGCGAATCGGCGCGCCGTAATTCGGAATCGATCACCCGCCTGATGGCGCAAGGCGCGGGCTACGATCATGCCGATCGCCATCAGTTGTTCGACGAAATCGGGCGGCTTATCAAAGGCCTGATCCCGCGTTACAGGGCGCTTGCCGAAAGCGGACAGATCGAGTTGTCGATGACGCCGCACGGCCATCCGCTGGCACCGCTCCTGATCGATTTCGCGACGGCGCGTGAAGCCCTCCCCGACATCAGGCTGCCGCAAGCAGCCACGTATCCCGATGGCCGTTCGCGCGTCGGCGCGCACATCGCGTCCGCGATCGCCAGCCACACGCGGCGTTTCGGTGCGAAGCCGGCTGGCGTCTGGCCGGCCGAAGGCGCGCTTTCGTCGGAACTGCTTGAAGTCCTCGCCGAGGGCGGCGCGTCCTGGGTCGCTGGCGGTGAAAAAACGCTCGCCAACAGCTTGCGGGTGTCGCCAAGAAACACTGCCGCGTCCGCGCGGCGGCGCAGCGACTGGCTGTATCGGCCGTACCGCTTGCGCGGCGCCGATGGGCCGACCTGCTTTTTTCGCGATGACCGCTTGTCCGACCTGATCGGATTTGAATACCGCAGATGGCACGGCCGCGACGGCGCGCTCGATTTCGTGCGCGAGCTCGAAGATATCGTGCGGCGTACCAAGAATGAGCCCACGCCGCTTGTCAGCGTGATCCTCGATGGCGAAAACGCCTGGGAATACTATCCGTACAATGGCCATTATTTCCTGAGCGAGCTCTATCAGATCCTGCAAAGCCACGCGGCCATCCGCACTACAACCTATCGCGATTACCTCGCGCGTGAAGGCGGCCGGCGCGTTGCCGAGCTTCCGGCCCTATGCGCCGGAAGCTGGGTCTATGGCACGTTTTCAACGTGGATCGGCGATCACGACAAGAATCACGCGTGGGATCTCTTGTGCGAGGCCAAGCAGAGCTACGATCTGGCGCTCGGCAACGGCAACTTGACCGATGCCGAGCGCGAAGCCGCCGAACGCCAGCTTGGCGATTGCGAAAGCTCGGACTGGTTCTGGTGGTTCGGCGATTACAACCCGCAAGCAAGCGTGGCCAGCTTCGATCGCTTGTTCCGCGCCAAACTCGAAAATCTGTATCGACTGCTCAAGCTGCCGGCGCCCGCGCAACTGGGCGAACCGATCAGCCGCGGCGGCGGCCGTCCGGAAGTCGGCGGCACAATGCGGCGCACGTCATAGCACATCAGGTTGCTTTCAGACCTGCGACCGCCGATACAGCCGATAGCGTTCGTGGCGATCGCCCGGCCGGTTGCCTTCCCAGATTTCTTCCCAGGACTGGTTCGGCGGATTGCTATCGCCGGGCGTCGTCTGGACCAGGAACAACTCGCAGCCTCCGGCGTCGACCGCCCGCTCGATGGGGCGCGTCACGAGGTCCGCGAAATAATGCAGCATCGCGCGCTGCGATCCGCCCAGACCCTGGCTCGCCACACATCGCCAGCCGGCAGGCAGGCTTTGTTTCAGCGATAAAAAGGTCGAACGATAGCTTTTCGCCGTGTCGATAAAGGGCAGCCACAGAGTCATCGCCATGAGCCAGACCAGCGTGATACCGCCGGCCCAGTTGACGAACGCGCGCCGATTGGAGCGCCCGGTGCGCGCGACCAGCGCAATCCACAATGCGCTGAATATGAAGGAGACGACAAACGCGAAAGCGCCGAACTCTGCTTGAAAATCGGGGAGGTAGCGCGCCAGCCGGGCCGCGAGCCGGGCAGGGTCTCCGGTCAGCAATGCAACCCAGCCGAGCCACAGTAGCGCCGCCATCAAGCCGAAAGTCATGAT
>JBGTFJ010000198.1:0-3942 GCA_041747355.1 Burkholderiales bacterium | reverse complement strand
GGGGCCGGCCAAGGTCGCGATCATCGGCGCCGGTACGGTCGGCGCGAATGCAGCGCGCATCGCCATCGGTATGGGCGCGCAAGTTACTGTGCTCGACCGCAATATTGCCCGCCTGGCCGAGCTCGAACAGCGCCACGCCGGCATACGCACGTCGCATGCGGAACCCGATGCGCTCGAGGCCGCGCTGATCGAAGCCGATCTCGTCATCGGCGCGCTGCTGCTGCCCGGCGGCTTGACCCCAAAACTGATTTCGCGCGATCTGTTGAAACGGATGCGCGCCGGCTCGGCGCTCGTCGATGTCGGCATCGATCAGGGCGGCATCGCCGAAACCTCGCGCCCCAGCACGCACACGCAGCCGTTTTACGTCGAGGAAAATATCGTTCACTATTGCGTCGGCAATATGCCAGCCGCATGTGCGCGAACGGCGACTTTGGCCTTGACGCAAGCCACGCTGTCCTATGTGCAAACGCTGGCCGACAAAGGTGCGCTCTCTGCCTTGCGCGACGATGCCGATCTGCGCGCCGGCTTGCACGTGCATGATGGCCGGATCACTTACCGCGCCTTGGCCGAAGGCGTTGGCCAGCCGTACCTGCCTGCCGAGGAAGCGCTGACCTAGCACATTAAATATTTTTAAATAATTCCGGCGGCCCCTCGCGGGACCGCGGGAATCATGTGCTGCCGGACCTGAATTGCGGAGCGAATCGCTCACGCTTCCAATTACAGGAGATCCCGTATCGTCGGTTCAGAGCGCTTCACACTGGTCTTCCTTGTCGCCGGCGATGTTACCGCCGCCGTTGGGGGCGGGCTGTTTTCCTTGCATTGCAGGTTTTCCCGAATCCTGTTCGTCGCGATGACCAGACCGCCGGTATTCTTGACCGCCTGCAGATTGCCGTCGATGTCGTTATTCCTCGCCAGGATCGAGCCCCTGTTTTCATCCAACTGCAAATCGCCGCCGATCACGACATCGTCGACGGTTGCGTTATTGCCTTGCTTGATCTGAACATTGCCGCCTACGAACGAGTTCGGGTTGACATTGACCGCCGCCGCATCTTCGCCCTGGATATTGCCTTTGACCGTTACCGCGTTGGCGTTCAAGGTTGCGCCCGTCAGCACTTTTATGCTTCCTTTGGCTCTCGGGCCATTCAACGTACACGTCGCGCCATCCGGCACGACGATGTTGTCTAGGCGCTGCGGCCCCAATGTACCTCTGCATTCGGTGGTTTCAGCAAGTGCGACTGCCGGAGTCGCCAGCAGGCATAGTAAGGCTGAAACGATGGATAACTTTTTCATTCTCGATCTCCTTGGGAGTGTACTGTCCGGTTGACAGCACCAACCCAGTCTGCAAGTCGCGTACCCTCGCCGTGAAGTTGCACCAAAATGACCTGTCGTTTCACGCGAGTCCTTGCAAAACAACGAAATTAAAGGAGCCAAGCGGTTTTTATAGCTGCGATGGTGGAAAAGTTTTTCCCGAAACTGGATCAGGATTCCAGACTTGGGATCACGGCTGCTATTCGAACATTTTCGGCTGGTCTGGAATGCCTCGTTCGCCCCTGCCATATCGCCGATGCAATCCAAGGCAGCGCCGAGGCCTTGGTCCGGTAGCGCGTCGGCCTTAACTTCGTTTAGGGTTCGGAGCTACAACGCGAGCCGCGGCAATCGTCTGCTTGCTCTCAGAACAAAGCTGCGCGCGGAATTGCAGGATGTTGAGACGATGGTCGCCTGCTTCTTCGTCGTTTTCGACTCGGATCGGGTTCGAAATGAAGGCAGATTTTCCTGTACGGACCAATTGAGCCCGAGCGTGGTGCTGGTTTCGCGGGGGAGGAAGCCCGCAGGTTCGGGAGTCTGAGTCGATATTACGATGGCATCGTGTTCGCCCAGAGCGTCGATCTCGTCATTATGCAAACGATGGCGGGTTCTGCTCGACCAGCAGGCGATCGATCACCGAAGCGAGATCCGCCAGCGGCTTCGGCTTGTGCAGGAACACATCAGTGCCGGCGCGGCGCGCGCGGCTCTCGACTTCAAGCGAACCGTAGGCGGTCAGCACGATGCAGCGAATAGACGGCTGCGTGCGCTGCGCGCAATCGACCACGTCCAGCCCTTGCAAGCCGTTGCTGTCGGCGAGGCGCAGATCGGAAACCAGAATATCGTATTGCTGGCTCTGCAAGCGCGCCTCGGCATCCTGCCTGCAACTCGCGAGCAATCGATCTGGTAATCGCGTGCGCTGAAAAAATCGCACATCGCGTCGCGGATCACCTCTTCATCATCGACGATCAGCATGCGAACCGGTTTTTCGACAGCCCCCGCGTCGTCCGGCGAAGCCAGGTCGCTGACGCCCGGCGGCCGTTCCAAAATTTCAGTCGACATGGTGAAGCTCCTCGTAATTGGTCTGGACCAGAAAGCGGAACACGCGCTTTGCATCGCGGTCACGCTGGGTGACTACCTTAATTGCCTGCGGCTAAATGGCCTGCAGCGAGCTAACTGCCGTCGACGCAAGCGCTGTGCCACCACGAAGAAATCCGGAAAACGCTTACGCGATAGTAAGTTGAGATGGTACAGCGGCATAACAGAGGCTTTTCCGGGTATGAGAATGCGATTCCAGAACTGAGACAGCCTGACCCTCCCCTTTCAGAGAGGAAAGACACGAGGGCGGGTGGAGTGGTTTCTCAGGGCAGCGGGCGTGCTTCTCAGGACCAGGAAAGCAATCGCCCTGCGCTTCGGCCAGCCCGCCTGGAAAGGAGACCAGAAAGCAGCCATTATTTTTTGGGAAGTGCAGAGAGGCCACGGGCGAAACCGCTGCAAGGCGGAGCGCGAACGAGCCGGCGATTGCGATTAGTTCCTCGGAAGGACGATGCCGTACTTCTTGATTTTCTGATGCAGCGAGCTGCGCGGCACACCCAACCTTTGAGCCGCAACATCGACGCGGCCGCCCTGATCTTGCAAGACTCGCTCGATATGCGCGCGCTCCAGCCCCTCCAGCGTCAGATCGGCATCGTAAGCCGGCACGTCGGCCTCGCCTCCGATCTCGTCGAAACGAAGATCGCGCCGGCTCAGCACATCGCGGTCGCTCAGCAGCAATGCCCGCTCGAGCACGTTGCGTAACTCGCGTATATTGCCCGGCCATGGATGGCGCGCCAGCGCCTGCTCGGCGTCAGACGCCAAAGTCGCCTCGCGGCGGCCGAGATCGGCGCACAGGCGGGATAGCAGCGAGCGGCACAGCATGGGCAGATCTTCGCCGCGTGCGCGCAATGGCGGGATCGCGAGCTGGAAGGCGCTAATCCGGAAATAGAGGTCGCTGCGGAATTTTTTCTCGGCCCCACCGGTGCGCAAGTTCTGATGGGTGGCGGCGATCAGACGCACATCGGCCTCGCGATCGCGCACATCTCCCATGCGGCGAAAGCGTTTTTCTTCGAGCACCTTCAGGAGCTTCGGCTGCACCTGTGGATCCATGTCGCCGATCTCGTCGAGAAACAGCGTACCGCGCTGGGCGATCTCGAGCAGCCCCTGTTTATTGACGATGGCGCCGGTAAACGCGCCTTTCTCGTGGCCGAACAGTTCGGTTTCGAGGAACTCGCGCGCCAGTCCGGCGCAATTCAAATCGACGAAGGCTTCGTCGGCGCGCGGGCCGCGACCATGAATCCAGCGTGCGAGCACGCCTTTGCCGGTGCCGGTTTCACCTTGAATCAGCACCGCGGTTTCGGCTGCAACCACGCGCTCAGCCTGTTCGGCAAGCTCCTTAATCGCCCTGCTGGTTCCGACGAAAGGATCGACAAAGTCGCGCGCTTCGCGGCTACGGCCGGCGAGCTGCTTCTGGCGATTGCGCTGGTTTTCGAGCAGGCGCTGCAGGATGACGAGCAGCGCCGGCAATTCGACCGGCTTGGTCAGAAAGTGCTCGGCGCCCTCTTTGACCGCGCGCACTACAAGGTCGATCGAACCGTGGCCGGT
>JBGTFJ010000197.1:0-2508 GCA_041747355.1 Burkholderiales bacterium | reverse complement strand
GCACACGCAAGATGACTTTCTCGCGATCGACCCCGGAGCGGATTTCTATCCTGCCGCCGCCGTGGCGAAGCGCGTTTTCGACCAGGTTGACCAGCAGACGCTGAATGGCGAGCGGCTTCAGGGCCAGCGGCGGCAGATCTGCAAGATCGAGCACCATGGTTTTGCCAATGCGCGCATAACGCTCACGCACGGCGCGTACGATGGCGTTCAGGTCGGCAGTGGCTTCGGTCGACTCGGCGTCGCCGCGGGCGAACGCCAGAAATTGATCGATGATCGCGTCGATCTCGTCGATATCCTGCGCCATGCCGGCTTTCAGGGATTCGCTTTCTTTCAGCATCTCGAGTTCGAGCCGCAGCCTCGATAGCGGCGTACGCAAATCATGCGATACGCCGGCAAGCAGCAGTGCGCGGTCGGCATCGAGCCGCTTCAGATCATCGGTCATTTGATTGAAGCCGCGGCTGACGGCGCGGATTTCATTCGGGCCGGTTTCAGCCAGCGCCGGCGGCAGCTCGCCTTTTCCGATTCTGACTGCCGCGTCGGTGAGCTGACGCAGCGGCCGGTTGATTCGGGATACGATCAAATACGCGCCGAGAATCGAAAACAACAGCACCAGCGCGCTCCAACTCAGCCACTGCGTCGGAAAAGCGCGTTCGGTGCGCGCGCGCGACAGCGCGATCCAGTATTCATCGCCCTCGATGCTGAAGCTGACCCACAGCGTCGTACCCTCGTCGGTGCGCTGCATCAATACCCTTGTTTCCGCGCCGAGCTCCGCGCGCACCGCATTCACGGTCAATTGCAGAAACTCGCTGTCCGGTGGGGTGGCGGCCATGCCATCCGGCATATCGGTATAGACGCGTACGCCTTCACGTTCGGAAAGATCGAGCAAAAGCTCGCGGCGCTTGGAAGGCTCGGCTGTCAGCAGCGCGGCGCGCGTCAGGTTGACCGTACTGACAACCTGCACCGCGACCTGTCTGGCGCGCGGTTCGCGCTCGAACATGCGCAGTATCTGGAACCACGCGAATTGGCTAACGGTCAACAGCAGCGCGATCAACAGCACGGTGCGCGCGAGCAGCGACTGCGGCAGCAGTTCCGCGAGCAACTGCCGCGCGCTAGTTGCGCTGTTCGCCATCGGGGACGAAAACGTAGCCGAAGCCCCATACCGTCTGAATGTAACGCGGCTTGGCCGGATCGTCCTCGACCAGCCTCCGCAAGCGCGAAATCTGCACGTCGATGCTGCGATCGAACGGTTCATGACCGCGCCCGCGTGCGAGCTCCATCAGCTTGTCTCGCGAAAGCGGAATACGTGGGTTCGCGAGCAGCGTTTTCAAAAGCGCGAACTCGCCGGTGGTCAGCGCCACGGTTGCGCCGTTTTTCGTCAGCGTGCGCTTGGCGAGATCGAGTGTCAGCGCGCCAAAGCTGATCGCGGCTTCGTGTTGCTCAGGCGCGCCCGGCGGCGCCGCGACGTGGCGCCGCAAGACTGCGTGTATGCGCGCGACGAGCTCGCGTGGATTGAACGGCTTGGCGAGATAATCGTCGGCCCCGAGTTCGAGACCGACGATGCGGTCGACTTCGTCGCCCTTCGCGGTCAGCATGATGACAGGCAGCGAATTGCCCGCACCGCGCAGACGTTTGCATAAGGTCAGACCATCCTCGCCGGGCAGCATAAGATCGAGCACCAGCAAATGGAAATGCTCGCGCGCGAGTGCTTTGTCAAGGCCGGCGCCATCAGCAACGGTTTGCACGTTGAAGCCCTGATCGGAGAGATAGCGATTCAGCAGATCGCGCAGCTTGACATCGTCATCGACGACGATGATTTTTGGCTTGTCGGTTTTCACGCCGCTATGCTAACGACAGCGACGCGCGAATGAAAGCGGCGCGCCTGCGAGCTAATAACGCCAACGATCCGGCGCGATACAAATTCTTACAATTGCGGCGTGCCCTGAAACACTCGCTTTACACGATCGCCCTAGGATGGCCACACCTTCGAAAGCGAAGGCAACAGCAAGGCTTGATAGAAGGAGTGAACGATGAAAAGCATGATCGGTATTTCGGCGCTGGCGTTGAGTCTTTTCGCGGGAGCTGCGTTCGCGGACGATGATGATCGCGGCTGGCGCGATGGCCCGCGTTTCAAGCATCACCAGAAACACTACGAAAGGCATTACGACAGGCATCGCCATCACTACAATCGCGGCCATGATTACCGGCCGCGCGTCGAGAATCACTATTATTATCCGCGGCCGCGCTATTACTCTCCGCGCCGGGATTACGGGTATCGGGATAGTTATAATCAGCATTTAGACCTGCACTATCGGCTGCATTTCTAGGCCGGAAGCCAATAAGGAGAGCACATGAAGAAGTCGCTGGGCATTTTTCTGGTAAGCGCGATCATTGCCGCGACGCCGGCGTGGGCCGATCACGACCGGCGCGGTGGCGGGCGCGGTGAAGACGCGCGGCCCACTACCCAGAAAAACCGCTCAGCGGCCGACGATGCCCGCCGCGGTGATCGAG
>JBGTFJ010000196.1:0-5122 GCA_041747355.1 Burkholderiales bacterium | reverse complement strand
CGCGCTGCTGATTTTGCTGCTCGTGATGGTCGGCGCGGCCTACTGGTTCGACTGGCAAAACCAGTTGACCGAACTGGAAACGGCCGCGCACAAGGAAGCCGAGTTGCGCACCAAATTCATGGATCGCAAGAAACTCGCGGTCAACCTCGACGCATACCGCCTGCAGTTGACCGAGATCGAGCAGTCGTTCGGCGCGCTGTTGAAGCAGCTGCCGAGCAAATCCGAAATGGATGCGCTCCTTACCGATATCAACCAGGCCGGGCTCGGCCGCGGTTTACAGTTCGAACTTTTCAGGCCGGCGACGCAGGAGAACGTTTCCGAGTTTTACGCTGAACTGCCGATCGCGATCCGGGTAACCGGTACGTATCACGACATCGGCGCGTTCGCCAGCGACATCGCGCAACTGTCGCGCATCGTGACCCTGAACGACATGAGCATCGCCAGCGGCAAGGACAATCTGCTGGCGATGGATGCCGTTGCCAAGACCTACCGGTACTTGGACGAAGACGAAGTATCGAAACAGAAAAAGGCGGCTAAAGACAAGGCGGCGAAAAAATGATGCGGACAAAATTTCTCATGGCATTTGCAGGAGTGCTAGTAATGGGCTGCGGCGGCGAATCGCATCAGGATCTGCGCCAGTTCGTTAAGGATTCGGGCAACGGTCTGCCCGTGCGCATCGACCCGCTGCCGCAGGCAATCGCTTATGAGCCGGTCACTTACGCGGCGTTCGAACTGCCCAATCCGTTCGAGCCGCGCAAAGTCGAGTTGGTCAAGGGCCAAGGCAGCGGTTTGCAGCCAGATCTCAATCGCCGCAAGGAGCCCCTCGAAGCATTTCCGCTGGACAACCTGAAGATGGTCGGCACCTTGTATAGAGACCGCATCAACTACGCGTTGGTCAGAACCCCGGATAACACGATTTACCGGCTAAAAACCGGTAATTATATGGGACAGGATTTTGGCATCGTTGCGGAAATTTCCGACGCCGCGGTGAATTTGAAAGAAATTGTTCAGGATGGTGCGGGTGATTGGACTGAACGGGCAAGCAGCCTGCTATTGCAGGACGACCAGGAGCAGAAAAAATGATGAAGTCACTGATTGCGCTTAAACGTATCGCCGGACTCGCGTGCCTGACGGCGGTTGCATCGGCAAGCCTCGCGCTCGCTGCGCCGAAGCCTGAAGATGCAGGCCAGAACAGCATCCAGGCGATCGATGTATCCGATCTGCCCGGCTCCAAGTTGCTCGTTAAAATCACGCTGAAAGAGCCGCCCGCGGCCGTGCCATCGGGATTTACCATCAGCAATCCTCCGCGTATCGCGTTCGATTTCGCGAATACCACCAACGGGCTTGGCAAAAATTCGAAAGAAGTCGGCGAAGGCAGCTTGCGCAGCCTCAACCTCGTTCAAGCGGGCGATCGTACCCGGCTTGTGATGAATTTGTCGAAGGCATCGACCTATGAAGCGCAGGTTGAAGGCAAGACCGTAATGGTGACGTTGCAAGCCGGCAGCGCGACCGGTGCTTCGACCGAAAGCGGCAGCACTTCGCGCTTTGCCGAGGCCCAGAATAGCGACCAGTCGCATAGCCTGCGAGACATCGATTTCCGGCGCGGCAAAAATGGCGAAGGTCGCATCGTAATCGACCTTTCCGACAATACGACCGGAATCGATCTGCGCAAGCAGGGCAAGTCGATCGTGATTGATTTCATCCGTACTTCGCTGCCGGGCAATCTCGAACGCCGTCTCGACGTCGTCGATTTTGGCACGCCGGTGCAGACCGTGACTACCACAGCGCAGGGCGGCAATACGCGGGTCGTGATCGAGCCCAAAGGCATGTGGGAGCATTCGGCCTACCAGACCGACAACCGCTTCATCGTCGAGGTAAAACCGGTCGTCGAAGATCCGAACAAGCTCGTGCAAGGCGGTCGTCCCGGTTATAGCGGCGAAAAGCTGTCGCTGAATTTCCAGAACGTTGAAGTGCGCGCAGTGCTGCAGGTCATCGCCGACTTTACCGGCCTCAATATCATCACCAGCGATACTGTCAGCGGCAACTTGACCTTGCGTCTGAAAGATGTGCCGTGGGATCAGGCGCTTGATATTATTTTGCAGAGCAAGGGCCTCGATTTACGAAAAAACGGCAACGTCGTGCTGATAGCGCCCCGCGATGAGCTTGCCACCAAGGAAAAACTTGAGCTCGAAGCGAAGCAGCAGATTTCCGATCTGGAGCCGACGCGCACCGAAAGCTTTCAACTGAATTACCAGCGCGCCGAAGCATTCCAGAAAATTCTAACCGATGACAAGCAGAAAATCCTGTCGAAGCGTGGCAGTGCGGTCATCGATCCGCGGACCAATACGCTTTTCGTCCAAGATATTTCGAGCCGGCTCGAAGACGTGCGTGGTTTGATCAAGAAGATCGATGTCCCGGTGCGCCAGGTGATGATTGAAGCTCGTATCGTCGAAGCAGCCGATACGTTCAGCAAGAACCTCGGTGCGCGACTCGGTGTGGTCGATCGTAAGCCCGGTTATGAAACCATCGGGAGTTCAAGAGCAACGGCCGGCGGTTCGCTGGAATCGACATCGTTCTTCACGACCCAAAACCAAACTCAGCCTAGCCTTGGCCAATCGCTCGGCGTGAATCTGCCAGCCGCAGGTATTGCTGGAGCGGTCCCCGGTGTGTTCTCGGTTGTCCTGTTCAACGAAGCACTGAGTCGCTTTCTGAACCTCGAGGTTTCGGCGTTGCAATCCGACGGCAAGGGCAAGATCATTTCAAGCCCGCGTGTCGTGACGGCCGATCAGGTGGAAGCCACCATCGAACAAGGCACGGAAATCCCGTTCCTGCAGGCGAGCAGCAGCGGTGCGACCAGCGTGTCGTTCAAAAAAGCTGTGCTCGGTTTGAAGGTCAAGCCACAGATTACGCCCGATGACAACATCATCATGAACCTTAACGTCAACAAGGATAGTCGTGGCACCGACACTATCGCCGGACCTGCTATCGATACCAAGCAGATTACGACGCAAGTGCTCGTCGAAAACGGGGGCACGGTGGTTATCGGAGGTATCTATGAGCAGAACGAGCGTGAGACCATCAACAAGATTCCGCTGCTCGGCGACATCCCGGTGCTCGGTTATCTCTTCAAGAACAATCAGAAGACCGATGATCGCCGCGAGCTGCTGGTTTTCATCACACCGAAGATCATCAAGGAAACACTCAGCGTGCGCTGATCTCGCGTTCGCGTAGAAAACGGTGGCCATAGGCCGCCGTTTTTCTTTTGTGGCGCCGGCAATCGGTGTCGTCTGCTTGCCTCATGATCGCTTTGCTCCTTAGAATCCATGCATGAGTGATGCGCCGGTTGAATCCCTGCCCGATGTACCCGCCAACATGGTGCCCGCCAACATTTTCCTGATCGGGATGATGGGCGCCGGCAAAACTTCGGTCGGCCGCATACTTGCCAAACGTCTCGGTAAGGCTTTCCACGATTCCGACCATGAGGTCGTGCAACGCACGGGGGCTACGATTCCGTTGATCTTTGATATCGAAGGCGAAGCCGGTTTTCGCACGCGAGAAACTGCCGTTCTCTTTGATCTCGTTCAACTGCAGAATATTGTGCTTGCAACGGGTGGCGGCGTCGTATTGCGCGAGGAGAATCGGGCGTTGCTGAAGCGCTCCGGTTGCGTAGTCTATTTGCGCGCGACCGTGCACGAGCTGTGGCAGCGCACGCGCCGCGACAAGAACCGTCCGCTCCTGCAAATCGCTGATCCGCAAGCGAAGCTGGCTGAGCTTTACGCTATACGCGATCCGCTTTATATCGAGATTGCCGATATCGTCATAGACTCGAGCCGCCAAAGCCCGCGCAATCTGGCGGGCTTGCTCGAATCCAGACTCGCTTTGCAGCACCGCTGTTCGGTCCCGCACAATCCGCTGACGTCAGCGACGCGCGGCGCGTGATGCGCGTCCTTTCCTAACGTGCGGGCGAACTCGATGGACACTCTCACCGTATCTTTGGGCGCGCGCAGTTATCCGATCCAGATAGGAGAAGACCTGCTGCAAAGGCCGAATGCGCTGATTGACCGCCTGCCGCAACCTCGCGTTGCCATCGTCACGAATACCACAATTGCGCCGCTTTACCTTGCTGCGCTGACCAGAGGGCTGGACGCGCACGACGTAAGGTCTGCGCCTATCATCCTGCCCGACGGCGAAGCGTACAAAGACTGGAAAACGCTGGCCCTGATATTCGATGTGCTGCTCGCACAGCGTTGCGAACGCAAGACCACGGTGATCGCTCTCGGCGGCGGCGTAATCGGCGACATGGCCGGGTTCGCGGCTGCGACTTATTTGCGCGGCGTTCCTTTTATCCAGGTGCCGACAACCTTGCTGGCGCAAGTCGATTCGTCGGTCGGCGGCAAAACCGGCATCAACCATCCGGCCGGCAAAAACATGATCGGCGCATTCTATCAACCACGACTGGTGTTAGCCGACACAGCCACACTCGCGACCCTGCCCGATCGCGAACTGTCCGCCGGTCTTGCCGAGGTCATCAAATACGGTTTGATTCGCGATCCGTCCTTTTTCGATTGGCTGGAAAAAAATATCGAGGCGCTGTTCAATCGCGACAGCGCAGCGCTTGCGTACGCGATCAGGCGTTCGTGCGAAATCAAGGCCGAGATCGTCGCCGAAGACGAGCACGAAAGCGGTGTGCGAGCGTTATTGAATCTGGGTCACACCTTCGGCCACGCGATCGAAACCGGCCTTGGTTATGGTGAATGGCTGCACGGTGAGGCGATTGCGGCCGGAACGCTGCAGGCGCTTGATCTCTCGCGCCGGCTCGGTCATTTAGGCGCCGCCGACGTTGCCCGTGCCGCCGATCTTTACCGTCGCGCGCGCTTGCCGGTCGCAGCGCCGAACCTGGGCGTCGACCGTTATCTGGAGCTGATGGGGAACGACAAGAAAGTCGAAGACGGCAAGCTTCGCCTGGTGCTGCTGAAACGGATCGGCAACGCGTTCGTCACCGGCGAATTCCCGCAGAGCGCGTTGATCGAAACGCTGAAATCCAGCACCGCGCCGGCGCGTGTTTGAAAATGGCTGCTGATGCGACCTGATCTCGCGCCGTATGCGGCGTGCGACGCAAATT
>JBGTFJ010000195.1:0-4553 GCA_041747355.1 Burkholderiales bacterium | reverse complement strand
GCACCTGGTGCTCGCGAATGTAGGCCCAGATTTCACGTTCGCTCCAGTCGGCGAGCGGAGCGAATTTCTGCATGCCGTGATCGGCATCGAACTCCGATTCGGCGAGATTGCCGCGGGTGACAGCCTGGGCGCGGCGCAGGCCGGTGATCCACGCGCGCTTGCCGGCAAGCGCGCGTCGCAGCGGCTCAACCTTGCGCATGTGGCAACACGCTTTGCGCAGCGGCAGACTGTTGAAGAATGCGTTCGGGCCATGCTCGCGCACGTAACGTTCCACGGTTTGCGCGTCGGGAAAATAAATGCGCGGTCGGATGCCGTAGCGCTCGCCGACTTCCTGCATCAGCTTGTAGGTCTCCTCGGGCAGCCGGCCGGTGTCCAGACTGAATATCTCTATACCCGGGAAATCCGTGGCGATCAGATCGGTCAGCACCATGTCTTCAGCGCCGAAGCTGTTGGCGAAAACCGCCGGCGCGTAGTCCACCGCGATCGCGCTGAGCAAGGCTTTCGCCCGCGCGACTTTTTCCGTCAAGTCGATCGCGGCTTTGGCCCGAGCGGGCAGATATCTTTCGATAATCGAGTTTTCGACTACAGCGCTCATGATGGGATCAAACCGGGCTCAGTTGCGCTTGCGGGCGTGGTACGGCAGGGCGCTTTTTCGGCAATGCGCCGCTCAAATCGAGCTGCCGATCGCGGCGCACGCAAAAATCGGCCGCGGCCTGGGTCCATTCATCGATCTGGCGGAATAGCGCGGTCTGTCCGGCATCGTTGTATTCCTCGGCAGGACGCGCAAGCTCGGCGGCGAACTGGGTGAGCTTGTCCGCGAGCAGCACATCGTACGGTTCGGTCGGCACGGCCGTGCTTGCCGACAGTGCGCGGCGCAGTTCCTCGGCTTGCCCGGCCAGATCCTCGATTTTCTTGCCGCCTGCCAGCAGGCTGACGCCCTGCCCGATCAGGCGCGTGATCGCCTCGGCGCATTTCGCCGCTTCGGCAAACTTGCGTTGAAACTTCAATGCATCGCGATACTCGCGCTCGTGCGCGGCATCGAAGAACGCCGAACCGATTTGCACCTGGCTGACGCCCGCGCATTCGCCGCCGCCGAGTTGCAGTACCTTGAAGTCCGACGAAAAACCGTGGTCGCGCAACACACTTTCGACTTCCTCGGGCCGCACCTCGACCAGGTCGGCGAGCAGTTCCTTGAACCACGCCTGACCCATGCGCCGCGACCAGTCGAAAAAGCGTTCGTCGCCGATCCGATTTGCCAGATGTGCTGCTTTTACGCGCTCGATGGCGACTTCGATGCGCGCCGATGGAACCGATGGCCCTTTCAGCGCGACGTGGCCGCCGCCCATGCCGTCGCCGCCGAAATACATCTGGTAATGCGGTATCAGCTTGCCGTGCAGCCGGCGGCCTTCGCCATAAATGCCGATATCGCCGGTTTCGGGTTGCGCGCACCCGTTATGACATCCCGATACGCGGACGCGCAGATCGGCGGCGCCGCCATCGAGTTTAGGCCCAATGACGGTGCTCGAAGTGATGCCGAGACGGCAAGTCGAGGTGCCTGGGCAAGCAACGACATTGTCGCCGGCTTTCGGCAACCCGAAGCCGATAGTTTCCAGTTGCGCGGTCAGGCCAGCGATGTCGGCCTCGGCGATATTGGCCAGCATCATGTTCTGATCCTGGGTTACCCGAATCTGATCGAAACCGCGCTCATCCATGAGCCCCGCCAGGCCGCGCAACTGCGCGACATTCAGGTTCCCCATGGGCACGGAGATCGGCAGCACGTGCAGCCCGCGCTGCTTTTGCGCGAATACCTTGCGCGGCGCACCGGGACCGGGAACCTCGCTGTCTTCGCCCTGCCTCCATTCGCCCTGCGGATAGTCCTGGATCGCCAGCGCAGCCTTGGTGCGCGCGAATTCCTCGCGGTATTTTTCGAGGAAACCTTCAGCGCCGAAACGGTCGACCAGGAACTTGATGCGGGCTTTGGCGCGCTTCACGCGATCCGAATATTTGTTGTGCATGGCGATAATGGCTTCCATCACCAGCAGCAGATCGCTCTCCTCGACAAACTCCTCGACGATGATCGCCTCGTGCGGCTTGTGTCCCAAACCGCCGCCGGCCATCACCTTGAAGCCGAAACGGTCGCCATTTTTGACGGCGACGACACCGAGATCGTGCATCAGGCCTTGCGCGCAATCGGCCTCGCACGCGGAAAAGCTGATTTTGAATTTGCGCGGCATTTGCTGCGTCAGCGGATTGCGCAGGAAATGCGCGACGGCGCCGTCGAGATGCGTGTTCACATCGACGTGCTCGCGCGGACAAACGCCCGATAGCGCGCACGACGTCACGTTGCGGATGGTATTGCCGCAAGCTTCGCGCGTCGTCAGCCCGGCCGTCGCGAGGTGGCGCAGCACGGCCGGCGTGTGTTCGAGCGGCACGTAATGCGCCTGAATATCCTGGCGCGTCGTGATGTGGACGACGTCGTGCTGCGAATATTGTTCGAGAATGTCGGATATCGCGCGCAATTGCGGCGCGTTGACGCGCCCACCCGGAAGCTTGATGCGGACCATATTGACGCCTTCCTGGCGCTGGCCGTATACGCCCTGCTGCAGCCGCGCCGCGGTGAAACGATCGGCGTCCATCTGCAGATTCAGATAATCGTTGACCGCGCGCTCGAATTGATCGAGTTCCTCGACATTGGTCAAGTCTTTCAAGCTTCCCATTGCTAACTCCTTACAAAACACGCTTGCTGATAAATGGCGTCTGTTCGTTCCGATTATCGGACTTGCTAACGAAAGCGAAAGTGCAGACCGGTTCCCAGCCGGCACCGCGATTGCCGACTAGCATGCAAAACGCCCGTCTGAAATAGCGAGACGCCCTCTGGTAACAAGCGCTATTTAGATTGCAAAAGAATATTGTGCTACGATCTTATAACTACAAGTTATAAGCCACTGAAAGCCCGCATGAAGCTGCAACAACTCCGTTATCTCCACGAAGTCGTCCGCCGCGGGCTCAACGTTTCCGAAGCCGCGCACGCCTTGCATACGTCTCAACCCGGGATCAGTAAACAGATACGCCTGCTCGAAGACGAGCTCGGCATAGACGTTTTCGTGCGCAACGGCAAGCGGATCACGGATATCACCGCGCCAGGGCGGGAGATTTTACAGATCGCCGAGCGGATTCTGAAGGAGGCCGAAAATCTGGCGCTCGTCGGTCGCGAATTCACCGAGGAAGACAGCGGCAATCTGACCATCGCAACGACGCATACCCAGGCGCGCTACATGTTGCCGCCGGTGATTCAGCGCTTCACCGAGCGCTACCCGAAAGTGCGCTTGAGCTTGCGCCAGGGCAATCCGGCGCAAATCGCGGCGCAGGCCGCATCGGGCGAGGCGGACATCGTTATCGCGACGGAAGCGAGGGAGACGCTCGCCGATCTTGTCATCCTGCCGTGCTACCAGTGGAATCGCGCGGTCGTGACGCGTTCCGACCATCCGCTCGCAGCCGAGCGCCGATTGACCCTGGAAGCCATCGCCCGCTATCCGATTATCACCTACGAATTCGCGTTCACCGGCGCCTCCAAGATAAATCGCGCGTTCGAAATGCGCAGGCTGAAGCCGACTGTCGTGCTCACCGCTATCGATTCCGACATCATCAAAACCTATGTCGGCCTCGGCCTCGGCGTGGGTATCCTCGAACAAATGGCATTCGACGCGGTACGCGATCAGGATTTGCGGTTTCTCGATGCCGGCCACCTGTTCGAATCGAGCACGACGCGGATCGGCTTGCGCCGCGGCGCCTATCTGCGCGGTTATCTATACGATTTCATCGAGCTTTTTGCGCCGCACCTCGCGCGCACGACCGTCGAGAGAGCGATGCGCGGCGGCGGCTCGGATTACGAGCTGTGATTCGGGCGAACTGCGCGCGGTAAACACCAAACGTAGGACGGTGTGTCCCTTGACGTTTGCCGTTCGCTATCCCTGCCTCTAATAAACAATCGTGACGTTCTCGCTGCGCAAGGCGTCATTGAGCGCCAGCAGCAGATTGTCGTGCAAATCCACACGCCACTCGTCGCCCAGGTTGACTTCGCAGATCGCGCTGCCGTTGTTATAAGTCACCGCGACTGGACAAGCCCGGGCCGTCTGGAGGGTGTTTCCGCTGCCACGAAAAGCGCTGCCGCCGCTCACATGTCCATTCGAGCCAATTCCGTTCGACCGGACAGCGGCGCCACTGCTGCGGCCACCACCATCACCACCGTCGTTGCTGCAATTCGCAGCATGCGTTGCAGCAGCGGGCGCGCCACGCCGGTACGGCGTCAGCAATTCCATCAACTGCCGCCCATTCGACGAGCCGTTGCATTTCAGGCGCAGCGCTTTTGCGAATGCGGTGCGTGCGGCGGCGAGGCTGTACAGACGGGTCGCGGTGATGCGCATATCTTCGGCGCCGCTGCCTCCGGCGCTTTCGGCGAGAGGATCGCGCGTGCGCGGTCGCACTTCCACTTCGGCAATCAGCAACTGGTCCTCCTTGAGCTGTGCCCTGTGCGCATCGAACAACTCGTTGAA
>JBGTFJ010000194.1:0-2693 GCA_041747355.1 Burkholderiales bacterium | reverse complement strand
GCGCTTCGTGCGCGGCGTCATCGATTCCAACGATTTGCCGCTCAACGTATCGCGCGAAATCCTGCAAGAGTCGAAGGACGTCGAAGCGATCCGCGCGGGCAGCATCAAGAAAGTGCTCGGCATGATCGAAGATCTGGCCGAAAACCAGAAAGAAAAATTCGCGACCTTCTGGCGGGAATTCGGCCGCGCGTTCAAGGAGGGCGTCGGCGAGGATTTTGCGAACCGCGAACGCATCGCGAAGCTGCTGCGCTTTTCATCGACACACAACGAAACCGACGCCCAGAACGTCGGGCTCGCCGATTATGTCGGGCGCGTGAAGGAGGGCCAGGAAAAAATTTATTATGTGACGGCCGACAGCTATGCGGCCGCCAAAAACAGCCCGCACCTCGAAGTCTTCCGCAAGAAGGGCATCGAAGTGCTGCTGCTTCACGACCGCGTGGATGAATGGCTGGTTTCGAATCTGCCCGAGTTCGAAGGCAAGAAATTGCAATCGGTTGCCAAGGGAGGTCTCGATCTTGGCAAGCTGGAGGACGAAGCCGAGAAGGCCGAGCAGAAAAAGGAAGCCGATACGTTCAAGGACTTGACCGACCGCATTCAGAAAGCGCTCGGCGATGCCGTCAAGGAAGTGCGAGTGAGTTCGCGTTTGACAGATTCACCGTCTTGCCTTGTCTCCGGGGAGCACGACATGAGCGCGAATCTGGAACGTTTACTGAAATCAGCCGGACAGAAAGTCCCGCAAAGCAAACCAATCCTCGAAATCAATCCGCATCACCCTATCGTGTCGCGTCTGAACGACGAGAGCGGCAGCGACCGGTTTGCCGACTGGAGTCATATCCTGTTCGACCAGGCGCTGCTGGCGGAGGGCGGGCAGCTCGAAGACCCCGCGGGTTATGTGAAGCGCTCCAACGACTTGATGCTGGCTATGATAAGCAAGGCCTGACGGGGCTCTATCGCAGTTGACGATGCAGATAGAGCTGCCGATCGACCGCTGGTTCTCAGCCCGGAGATGCAGCAGCCGCGCTGCGCAGAGTGACAAGGGCGACGCCAGTTGCAGAAATCAGCATGCCGGCAATTGCGACTATGCCGAGCTTCTCGTCGAATACCGCAAAAGCGATCAGCGCCGTCACCGGCGGCACCAGATAGAACAGGCTCGCGACTTTTGCCGCTTTGCCTTTTCGTATCATCAGCAACAGCAGAGTGACTGCTCCGAGCGACAGCACGACGACGAGCCAGACGAACGCAAAAATAAATTCGCCGCTCCACTCTATCTGCATCGATTCGAACAGCGGGGCCAGCAATAGCAGCACCAGCATGGTCGCCATGAACTGGATGAACGAACCGCTGCGCAAATCCATGTTCTCGCAGAATCGCTTCTGATAGAGCGTTCCGGCCGACAGGCTGACCAGCGCGAATACGGCGAAGCCGACGCTGCCAACACCGCTCGGCACAAGTTTATCGACGACGACCATAGCAACTCCGATCAAGCCCAGCCAGAGGCCCGACCATTGCCGCCGGCTGACCCTTTCGGCAAGCAGCGGTCCGGCCGCGACCGCGGTCAAGATCGGCTGCAGGCTCGTGATCAGGGCGACGATGCCGGCCGGCGTTCCTCCTGCGATCGAAATATAAACTCCACTCAGATAGGCCGCGTGAATCAGCAAACCGGCGACGGCAATATGCGCGACTTCGCGCAAGCTGCCCGGCCAAGACGCGCGCATCAGCAGAACCACCGGCAGGATCAGCGCAGCCGCGGCGACGAAGCGCAGCAGCAGAAAAGTCATCGGTTCGGCATACGGCAATCCAAGCTTGGCGCCGATGAAACCGGTGCTCCAAAGCAGCACGAACAAAGCAGGCGCCGCGGCCAGCCAGGGTTCCCGCGTGGTCATTGGCGATGATCCGCGATTCGGCGGTCCGGATTTTTCCGGCTATCCTCGGGAGTGGTTGCGGCATCGGCCGTTGGGCATGACGCGCCGGTGGCATCGCAGTATTCGAGCGCGCCATTTTCGGGGTTCGGGAAAAAAACGTGGCGCCCATTTCTCACCGATAGATGCTGCCGCTCTCTATCCACGTCAATTCGCGTCGATCCTGTTCCGGCAAACTGGCGCTGCCAGAGCAGGACCGGCGTTGGATTGCGCGTCGAGATCGCGCGCACCGAGCTGTCGCGCGCGTCGCCGATAAAGATCAAAGCGCGCTCCGGCCAGTAAGCAACGACACCCTGCTGGCGCAGCTCGACTTCCGATGGATCGGCGCTGCACGCCGCCAGCATCGCGCCGACAAAAACCGGGATGGCTCGAGACATGTCTTGACAAAGTATTCAAACGGAAGCATACAATACCGGACACTTATTAAATCACAAATACACAATTGGTCGGAATGCGAGCTACGGTGTACCGGTCAATCAGCCATGACAGTTCAGCCTTGAGGGACGACTGAGATGTATGACGAGATGCGAACCACGGAGCTTGACGCCCCGGTACAGGCTGCCATGCCGCTGGTCGAGCAAATCGTCGACAGCATGCGCCGGCGCATCGATGAGCGCGCTCTGCGTCCGGGGATGCGTTTGCCTTCGATCCGCCATTTTGCCAGCGAGCGCGGCGTCAGCCGGTTCACGGTGGTCGAGGCTTACGACCGGCTGGTTGCGCTCGGCTACCTGAACCCGCGGCGCGGTTCCGGTTTTTACGTTGTTTCGCGCGCAG
>JBGTFJ010000193.1:0-9314 GCA_041747355.1 Burkholderiales bacterium | reverse complement strand
GCCGCTTACGCGCGCCAGCACGGGCAGAGTGGCGGCAAGCCTGGCGGGCGCGTTTGGCCCTTGCAGCGCGATGATCGCGAGATCGCGGCGTGCCTCGACCGGAAGCGCGGGCGAGCGATGCTGCTCGAGCCAGGCCAGATCCTTGTCGGCGCAACCGGCATTCACGACCAGCCGAAAACGGTCGGTCAGTGCGTACACGATCAGATCATCGATGATGCCGCCGTCCGCGTTGAGCAGGCAGGTGTAGAACGCTTTTCCGGGTGTGAGCCGGCCGATGTCGCTGGCGAGCATGTGGCGCAAAAAGTCACGGGCAACGCCATCACCGACGTCCGGCACGTCGATCGCCAGCATATGAGATACGTCGAACAGGCCGGCGTCTTCCCGCACCTTGCGATGCTCGTCAAGCTGCGAGCCGTAATGCAGCGGCATATCCCAGCCGCCGAAATCGACCATCTTGGCGCCGTCCGCACGGTGCAGCGCTGCCAGCGGCGTTTGCTTCAGCATGATGTTAGCGATCAGTGAACAGTAATCCACGAGCGGCGTATGGAGCCGACACGGGCAAAACAGCGCGCAGACTTTTTTCGTTCGCCATTTACGATTCGCCGCGGTTCACGGGTACAGCATGAACAGGCGGTACCCGGACGCGTTCAATTCGCCAGTATCAAGAATCAGCTTGACGCTCAGATCGCCGTTTGGCGGCAGACCGGCGGCGAGGTCAGTACTTGTCGGCAGATACTCCCGCGGCTCAAAAATGCGCCGCGCAATCGCTTCGTCGCGGAAATTGGTCAGGGTCAGATCGAGCGCCGGATAAGCAACTCGATAGCGCGCCCGGTTACGCACGCTCGCCGAAAGTTCGATGCGGCCTGGGCGAGCACTATCCAGCGACTTCAGGTCGGATGATTCAACCGTCAGCGTTTGCCAATCGTTGGGCAGCGGCACGGTGCAACCGAGCACTTTGCAGAATTGCTGCAGCGGTGGTTTCAGCCCGGGAAAGCGCGCTGCCAGATCGGAGCGAAAAACAAAAGCGACCTGACCGAGCAGCAAGATGAGGAGGAACAGCGAGCCAACCAGCCATAGCCACATTGTGCGCGGATCAGTCGCGGCGTCGGTCTGACCGCCGTCAAACGCGGGTTCGAAATCGGATCGCAGCGAGGGCCGTGGCGCCGGCGCGTAGTCAGCCAAGGGCGGAAAATTGTCCTCGCGGCTAGCTACGTGTGCGATGGACGAAGGCCCCTCACCGTCAGCAGGATCTGCCGGGGCAAGATCCGGAAGCTGATCGAGCTCGGAAAATTGATCGAGGCCGAACTCGTCGGATTCGGTGCGCGTTTCAACGCGGCTATCGGCCTCGCCAAATTTATTGCCTTCGCTGGCGCTGCCAGTCTGTTCGCCCGATGCTGCTTCGCTCCTGCCAGCCAGCGCATCGTCCGCCCATTGATCGTTAGCGCCGCCAGGCATGCTTTCCGGGCTGTTATCGGTCGGCACTTCGCCCGTATCCTGTACGGTCGAGAGGTCGGCGAAAGCATCGAAAACCTGCGCGCAACGACCGCAGCGCACGTCACCGCGGTGTGCTTGCAACTGCGGCAGCGTGACCTTGAATGTGGTATCGCAGTTTGGGCAGCGCGTGACGAGGCTCATGCTGTCATTCCGCTTCGCGCAACGCCAGACATCAGCACTTTTTACCGCTCAAGCAAACCCAATCTTCCACCTGCCCTGCGGCACGCAAATCGAACCAGGGCCGATAGGCCGCCGCAACCGCGTCGGCCTGGTTCGACAAAATGCCGGACAATACAATTCTGCCGCCGGTCGCAGTCGACTGAGCCAGCAATGGGGCAAGCGCGATCAAAGGATTGGCCAGAATGTTTGCGACCACCACGTCCACCGGCGCCACAGCGCCCGCCTCGAGGGAAGGCAGGCAAAACCGCTCACCGACCCGATTCTGCACGGCATTATATTCGCTCGCAACCAGGGCGTTTGGATCGATGTCGATGCCGACAGCGCTTCGGGCGCCCAGCTTCGAAGCGGCAATAGCGAGGATTCCTGAGCCGCACCCGTAATCGAGCACGGATTCGCCGCCGCGCAGATTGTCGTCGAGCCAGCGCAGGCAAAGTTGCGTCGTCGGATGCTCGCCGCTGCCGAAAGCGAGACCCGGGTCCAGCACCAATGCTATCGGCGGCGAATACCCGGTGTTGCCGGACTTGTCGAGAGACGGCGCTTGCCAGTCAACCGCCAGCCAGCTCGGTACAATCCACAAGCGCTCAGAGATTTTTATCGGCAGGAACTGCTCGCGCGAACTCCGCAGCCAATCACGATCTTCGACCGTGCCAGTTTCGATCGGCGTTTCCGTGACGCCAGCATCCGCGCAGGCCCGAGCGACGCAGGAAGCAATGTCGGCTGCATCGTCGAAAAGCGCGTTAACCCGGTTTCGCGACCAGAAGGCGGCAGGGGCATCGAACGGCTCGGCGTATCGCGCCCGCTCGTTTTCGGTCGAGAAGTCGTGGTCGGCGATGTCGACCGATAGCGCACCGTACAGAAACAGGACTTCCGACAGCGTCTCGGCCTGTTCGGCGGAAACGATCAGCGTCACAGCGCGCAAAGCCGGCTCCGAACAGGGCCTTGGGTCATTGCACCTTACTGTTGGCGAGTTTTTGCTCGAGATAGTGGATGCTCGTGCCACCGCGCAGAAACGCCGCATCCAGCATCATTTCCTGATGTAACGGGATATTGGTACGTATGCCTTCGATGATGGTTTCCGACAATGCAATTTGCATGCGCGCGATCGCCTGCTCGCGCGTGTCGCCGTATGCGATCAGCTTGCCGATCATCGAATCGTAATGCGGCGGCACCAGATAATTATTGTAGGCGTGCGAATCGATGCGTATGCCGGGGCCGCCGGGCATGTGATAAGACGTAATGCGGCCCGGCGACGGCGTGAATTTGTAAGGGTCTTCTGCATTGATCCGGCACTCGACGGCGTGGCCCTTGAGCACGATATCGCGCTGTTTGAAGGCGAGGCGCTCGCCGGCCGCGATGCGTATCTGGGTTTGCACGATGTCGATGCCGGTGATCATTTCGGTAACCGGGTGTTCGACCTGCAACCGCGTGTTCATCTCGATAAAATAAAACTCGTTTTTCTCAAACAGAAATTCGAAGGTTCCCGCGCCCCGGTAATTGATTTTGCGACAGGCCTCGATGCAGCGTTCCGACATCTTTACACGCTGGCGTTCGGTCAGGTGCGGCGCCGGCGCTTCCTCGATCAGCTTTTGATGGCGACGCTGCGTCGAACAATCGCGATCGCCGAGCGAAACAGCATTGCGATGCTCGTCGGCCAGCACCTGAATTTCGATGTGGCGCGGGTTTTCGAGGAATTTCTCGATGTAGACGTTGGCATTGCCGAATGCGTTTTGCGCTTCATTGCGCGTCATGCTGATCGCATTCAGCAGCGCGGCTTCGGTATGCACGACACGCATGCCGCGCCCGCCGCCGCCCCCGGCAGCCTTGATGATAACCGGATAGCCGATGGTTCGGACCAGCTTGACGATTTCCTCCGGCGCCTCGGGCAACGCACCTTCCGAGCCCGGCACGCACGGCACCCCGGCTCTTTTCATCGCCGCTTTAGCGCTGACCTTGTCGCCCATCAGGCGGATCGTTTCCGCTCTTGGCCCGATGAACACGAAGCCGCTTTTTTCGACGCGCTCCGCGAAATCGGCGTTTTCGGACAGAAAACCGTAGCCCGGGTGGATCGCTTGGGCGTCGGTGACCTCGGCCGCACTGATGATCGCAGGAACGTTCAGGTAACTGAGGCTGGATGCCGCCGGGCCGATACAGACGGATTCATCGGCGAGCCTGACGTACTTGGCGTCGGCATCGGCTTCGGAATGGACGACGACAGTCTTGATACCGAGTTCGCGGCACGCGCGCTGAATGCGCAGCGCAATCTCGCCGCGATTTGCGATCAGGATTTTTTCGAACACGTCAGGAAACGAATAACAAGCGCGACGATTGGCAGTCGACGGCCGGCACGAGCATCCTGCCAGCGGTGTCAGCCAACTTCGCTACTCGCCGATCAAAAAAAGCGGCTCGCCGTATTCGACCGGTTGCCCGCTTTCGACGAAGATCGCTTTGACGACGCCGCCTTGATCGGCTTCGATTTCGTTCAGAAGCTTCATCGCTTCGATGATGCAGAGCGTATCGCCGGCGGCGACACTCTGGCCGACCTCGACAAACGGCTTTGTGCCCGGCGCCGATGCGCGGTAAAAGGTGCCGACCATCGGCGATTTCATTACATGCCCTTCCGGAATGGGCGCTGCCGCTTCACCCGCTGGCGCCGAAGCGCCCGTACCCGCTGTCGTTGCAGCTTGCGGCGCTAAAACGACAGGCGCCTGCAAAGGCAGTGATTGCTGGACCGGCAGGTGCGTCTGCATCGTCGCGCCGACGCGGCTGATGCGGACTTTCTCTTCGCCCTCGGTTATTTCGAGTTCGGCGATTCCCGATTCTTCAACCAGATCGATCAGCTTTTTCAGCTTGCGCAGGTCCATGTCAGCCTTTCAATCTTTGTATCGCGAAAGTAAGTGCCAACTCGTAACCGCTGGGGCCCAAGCCGCTGATGACGCCGACGGCGAGATCCGAGAAGAAGGATTTACGGCGAAACGGTTCGCGCGCGAATACGTTGGACAAGTGAATTTCGATAAACGGAATGCGCACAGCCGCCAGCGCATCGCGCAAGGCGATACTCGTATGCGAGAAAGCGGCAGGATTGATCAGGATAAAGGCGACTTCTTCCAGGCGCGCCCGCTGTACGCGATCGATCAGCGCGGCTTCGGCATTGCTCTGAAAGCTGTCGAGCTGCACTCCGGCTGCCGCAGCCAGATCGACCAGGCGCTGATCGATCTCGGTCAACGTTGCGCGACCGTAGACCTCGGGTTCGCGGCTACCCAGTAGATTCAGGTTAGGACCGTGTAGAACCAGGATTCCGGGCTTGCTGGAGCTGGCTGATGAAGACGTCGCGGTAAGAGACGGTAACTCGGGAGTCATCCGGTCAGTTTGCCGGAATTGGCAGCTAGTTGTCCAGTTTTAGCAGCTTTTGCCGGACTTTAGCTGTACTCTGAGCAAGGGTTCAGAAGAGCGGCTGGATGATTCGCTCCAGTTTGGCTTCGGTCAGGCCGCCAAGCTCGGTTGCGACGACTTGACCGGCTCGGTCGATGATGAGCGTATAAGGCAAAGCGCCCAGCCGGTTGCCGGCCTTTCGCGACAAATCGATGGCGTCGGCTTCTCCTGTCAGGATCGGGTAATTGATGCCGGTTTGCCTAGCGAAATGTTCGATTTTATCCTTCTGGTCGATGGCGATGCCGACGAACTGTAAACCTCGCTTGCCGTACTTGTCTTGCAGTTTGATGAACTCGGGAATCTCTTCCAGGCAGGGCGGGCACCAGGTCGCCCAGAAATTGACGACGAGCACCTTGCCGCGCCATTGTTCGATCTCCTGCTGTTTGCCGGCCAAATCCGGGAGCGTCGACGCGAATATCGGCGCTGCCGAAGCTTGCGCCGATCCGGATGTGAACGACGAAGACTGCTGACCGCCGCGCCAGGTCGCCGCGAAGTACCCTGCTGTCGCGGCAACGACCGCCACCAGCAGGATAACCCCTGCTGTTCTCCTTCTTGTCATGATCATTGTCGAGAACCGCTGGAAACACTCTGAACCTGTAAGGCGGTGTTGACGGACGCGAGAAATTTATCCGCCGGCTGGAAGCCGATCACCCGGCCGTGCCCGACCTCGGCGCCAAGCATATCGAAGAAAATGATACCGGGCGGTCCGAACAGACCGAAACGCTTCAGCAGCGCCTTGTCGTCCGCGTTATTGGCCGTGACATCGGCCTGCAGCAGAACGACGTCCTTGAGCCTTGCCTTGACGCGTTCGTCAGTGAACGTGAAGCGCTCCATTTCCTTGCACGATACACACCAATCGGCATAGAAATCGAGCATCACGGGCCTGCCGCCGGCGGCGCCGATACGCCCGTCCAGTTCGGCCACCGTTTTAATCCGGTCGAAAGCCAGATGCGACGCTGGCGCCTCATCCGCGCCGGCGCCGGCGCGTAATCCGGCCAACGGTTGCAGCACGTCGCGCCCGCCGCTCATGGCGCCGACCAGAAGCGCCACGCCGACCAGAAGCGCTATCACGCCCACGCCTTTCCACAGTTTCCTGAAACCGGAAACCCCGGGCGGCAACGGGTCGATCGCGTGCAGATAAATCGCTGATATGATCAATAGCGCAGCCCACAACAGCATATGGGCCAGCGGTGCAATGATCGGCGAAATCAGCCAGATGGCGACGCCCAGCAGGAGCACGCCAAAAAAACGTTTGACTGCTTCCATCCATGCGCCGGCTTTCGGTAGCAGGGCGCCGGCCGAAGTGCCGATCACGAGGAGCGGCAAACCCATACCGAGGGCCATCGCGAACAGAGCGGTGCCGCCGAATACCACATCGCGCGTTTGGCTGATATACAGCAGCGCGCCGGCCAGCGGCGCCGCCACGCAGGGGCCGACGATAATCGCCGACAGAACGCCCATCGCAAAGACGCCGGCGAGATGGCCGCCTCGCATGCGGTTTGCCCGCTCGGATAACCTGCTCTGCAGCGACGCCGGCAACTGCAGCTCGTAGAAACCGAACATCGAAAACGCCAGCAGCACAAAGACCGCCGCAAACGTTCCGAGTACCCATGGATTTTGCAACGCCGCCGACAATAGCGCGCCCGACAGACCGGCGGCGACCCCGGCCAGCGCATAAGTGATAGCCATGCCAAGGACATAAGCGAGCGACAGACCGAACGCGCGCGTCTTGGTCAGGACTTGTCCCTGCCCGACAATAATTCCCGACAGGATCGGGATCATCGGGAATACGCATGGCGTCAGCGCGAGCAGCAGGCCAAAGCCGAAAAAGCTGGCGAGGATCAACCACAAACTGCCGCCTTCCAACAACGCCGCGATACGCGCGTCTTCGGACTGCGGGGCCCCTGCGGGCGGGGATTGCGGCGAATTCGAACCAGGCGCAACGTCAGCATTTCCGCTACCGGCCGCCCCTGTCATAGCCACGGTAAAATTCCTGATTTCCGGTGGGTAACAGAGCCCTTTGTCGCTGCACCCCTGATACGTCGCTTCGAGTCGCAGCGGGCCCGGCAATGCCGCCGTCGCGGCTCGCTGCAGCGAAATCACGGCCTTAAACGGACGGTGATAAACCTCGGTGTCGCCGAAATTCGGATCGGCTTTCATCTCTCCGGCCGGAAGCGCGATCTCGGCGATCTGGACGCCGCCGGACTCGGGCAAGCTGAAACCGATTTTGTCGCGGTATAAATAATAAGTGTCGGCGGGCGCGAAATTCGCGATCAGCGTATTTGCGTCCCTGACCTCGATTTCGAGCTTGAAAGCCTGGTCAGGTGGCAGAAATTCGTCTTCGCCGACATTGGCCGTGCTCGCAACCGGAATCGCATTACGCAACGCGGTCAGCGCCTTGCTGACGCCGGTGCCACTCTTCGGGTCATCGGATACGCCGCCTGAAGCTGCGGCGAGCATCAACCCTGCTTTCTGTTCGTGCGGGACATAACAGACGCCGACATCGGCGCAGCCTTGCGAAATGGCTTTCAGCGTGAACCGCGCGGGCGCCGATTCAGCGCTGAAAGGCAGCGTTATCTTCAGTTCATCGCGATAGGTTTCGACCTTGCCGAAGAACTCGTCGTCCTTGACTTCGCCGGCCGGAAACTGCGCCTTGCCGAGCGCCGCGGCCGGTTCCGCACTAAAAAAGAATTTGTCGCGATACAGGTAATAGCCGGGGGCGATGCGGTAGTTCAGTTCGATCGCTTCCGGACTGACAATGCGCGCCGAAAACTGGAAAGCCTTGTCCGGCTCGAGCAAGTCCGTCTCAGCCGCGCTCGCAAGCAGCGGAAAAAGGCATAGCAGGACAACGATCAATCGGTGCGACAGCATGCTCATCCTTTGACAGCGGACCGCGTTATTTCTGATATCTGGCACGCGTATTGAAACTCCGGGGTTTACCCGCATCTAACAATACAGTTAGGGCGGCAAAGCGGCGGTCTGGGCGGCAATCCAGGCAAGGTAGGGCTGCGACCCGGCGCTGATACGGACAGCGACAACTTCGGGGAGTTCGTACGGGTGGTTGGCCCGCACCGCAGCTTCCACCTCGGCATAGCACGCCGAAGTTGTCTTGATGAGTACTGGAGTCTCGTGCGCCGTTTCGATTTGCCCTCTCCAGCGATATACCGATGAACACTCGCCCAATACGTTCACGCACGCCGCAAGCTGTTCCCCGATCAGGTGCTGCGCGAGCTTCAGCGCGCTGTCGCGATCGGGGAAGGTGGTCACCACCAGAATTGCATCCATGGAGAATTGAATAATGCCAGGGTATCTGATCGCTGCTATTTTACTGGGTTTCCCGCTGCTCGAATTGTTCTTGCTGATACTTGTCGGCGGCGCCATCGGCGGTTGGGTTTTTGCGCTCTTGATCGCAAGCGCCACTGTCGGCTGGCTGCTGATCAAAGAAGAGCGCAGCGGTTTCGTTGCGCGTATGGAAGCGGCGCGCGATTCAAGCACCTCCGTGGTCACCGCCATCAAGGAGAGCGGCCGCAAAGTGATTGCCGGGATTTTGCTGATCATCCCCGGACTCATTACCGACGTGGCGGCTTTGGCGTTACTGTTATGGCCAGTCAGGAAGGCGGGGTCGGCGCATGGCCGCGGCGGCTTTCAATTCAGCATGTCTAGCGATCCCAAAGGCGCTCCCGCACCGGCCCGTGAGAATGGCCCGATGCCTATGCGCGAGACAATTTTTACCGAATCGCCGGACGGCAAAACGCTGGAGGGAGACTTCAAGCGCATCGATTGAATCAACGGCCCGCTGCTTCGTCATAGCGCGCCTGATTCAGTCGCTGCCAACCCATCGGCGACCGTCGGATACGCAAGCCGGACGCGCAGCTCGCGTTTCATGCGCGCGTTGCACAAGCGTCGCGATTCGCTCATGAATGACAGCAGGCCAGGCGGCAGCTCGATACTCGATGCCTCGCGAGGAATTCGGGAAGGTCGCGTCAATCCAAACCGGTCGGCGACGAGATCGAAATAATCTCCCATCTTGAGTTCGCTGTCATCGCTCGTGTTATAAATGCGGCCACGTTTCGCATAACGGATCGCCGCAACCACGATGCGAGCCAGGTCGTCGGCATGGATATGGTTGCTGTACACGTCGTCGGCATCGATCAGCGCCGGCGTCCGCGCTTGCAAGCGCGCAATCGGCAACCGTTCCGCAGCGTAAATGC
>JBGTFJ010000192.1:0-4633 GCA_041747355.1 Burkholderiales bacterium | reverse complement strand
TACATACCTTCAAGCCAGTAACCGGGGAAGACTTGCTCATGGTCCATACATGGCTTCAGCGGCCGCACGTCGCAGAATGGTGGAGTGAACCGAGATTGCTGGCTGAGCTTGAACGTGACTACCTTCCTCGCCCGATGAGCGAATCTTCAACCCGTGCGTATATCGCTCTCCTCGACGGCGAGCCAATCGGCTTCATACAATCGTACGTCGTCATGGGTTCTGGCGACGGCTGGTGGGAGACCGAGACTGATCCGGGAGCGAGAGGAATCGATCACGAACATCAACTTGGCCAAGGCCTTGGAAGTGCCATGGTTCGAGCTTTCGTCGAACAACTCTTCGAAGACCCCAAGGTCACGAAAATACAGACCGACCCCTCGCCAGAGAACGAGCGCGCAATTCGCAGCTACCGTCGAGCTGGGTTCGTATCGGTTGGCGAGGTAGTCACGCCGGATGGCCCTGCCATTCTTATGCTGAGAGAACGATCAGGTCGTGCATCAACTCGCCGCAGAGGGGTCTAACCCTCCATCGAACTTCAGGTGGCGCAAACCTGCCAGAACCTCGAAGGAAACAATATGAAAGCTGACCACACAACACCCACGACCATCGACGAATACATCGCAGCGTTCTCGCCAGAGGTCCGAGCGATTCTGGAGAAGATAAGGATGACGATCAAGAAGGCGGCGCCTGATGCAGAAGAGAAGATCAGCTATCAACTTCCGACCTTCGCTCTCAAAGGCCATTTGGTTTACTTCGGCGCTTTCAAGAAGCACATAGGTTTATACCCTCCGGTAAGGGACGAGAACCTCAGGCGTGAGACATCAATCTATGAGGGAGAAAAGGGCAACTTGAGGTTTCCACTCGACAAGCCCATCCCGTACACCTTGATCAGCAAGATTGTGAAGGTCCGAGTGCGAGAAAACCAGGAAGAGGAAGGCGCGAAGCGAAGGAAAAAATAGCGTGCGCACCAGGATGGCAGAAGATCAATCGATATGGCATCGACTTCAAGCTGAAGGCGGTGGCGTTCGAGGGAGGGCGCAAAGCCGGCTAAAACCCCAGGTCGTCCCATAACTGATCGACGCGCTGCTTGACGCTCGCATCCATCGCGATCGGCTTGCCCCAGTTGCGGCTGGTTTCGCCCGCCCACTTGTTGGTTGCGTCGATTCCCATCTTTGAGCCAAGACCAGATACCGGGCTTGCGAAATCCAGATAATCGATCGGCGTATTTTCCACCAGCAGCGTATCGCGCGCCGGGTCGACGCGCGTCGTCATCGCCCAGATCACTTCCTTCCAGTCACGTATGTTCACATCGTCGTCGGTCACGATGATGAATTTCGTATACATGAACTGGCGCAAAAAGCTCCAGATGCCGAACATGACGCGCTTGGCGTGGCCCGGATACTGTTTGCGCATGCTGACTACGGCGAGCCGGTACGAGCAACCTTCCGGCGGCAGATAGAAATCGCTGATCTCCGGAAACTGTTTCTGCAGTAGCGGCACGAACACCTCATTCAGCGCGACGCCGAGAATCGCCGGCTCATCTGGCGGCTTGCCGGTGTAAGTACTGTGGTAAATCGGATCGCGGCGCATGGTGATGCGCTCGATCGTGAATACCGGAAAGCGCTCCTGCTCGTTGTAATAACCGGTGTGGTCGCCGAACGGTCCTTCCAGCGCCGTTTCGTCCGGCGCGATGTGGCCTTCGAGAACGATTTCGGCACTCGCCGGCACCTGCAAATCGTTGCCGATGCATTTCACGAGTTCGGTTTTGCTTCCGCGCAACAGGCCCGCGAACTGGTATTCGCTCAACGCATCGGGAACCGGTGTAACCGCAGCGAGGATAGTGGCAGGATCGGCGCCCAGCGCAACCGCGACCGGAAACTGCTGGCCCGCATGCGCCAGGCAATGATCGCGAAAATCGAGTGCGCCGCCGCGATGCGCAAGCCAGCGCATGATGACCTTGTCGCGGGCAATGACTTGCTGGCGATAGATGCCGAGGTTCTGCCGCGTTTTGTGCGGACCGCGCGTTATCGTCAGCCCCCAGGTAATCAGCGGCCCGGCGTCTCCCGGCCAGCAGGTCTGAATCGGCAAGCGCGCGAGATCAACGTCATCGCCTTCCCAGATGATCTCCTGACACGGTGCGCTCGAAACGATTTTCGGCGCCATGTTCATCACTTGGCGCAACACCGGCAGCTTGTCCCACGCGTCTTTCAAGCCCTTCGGCGGCTCCGGCTCCTTCAAGTACGCGAGCAGCTTGCCGACTTCACGCAAGGCCGCGACCGACTCCTCGCCCATGCCCAACGCGACCCGATGCGCGGTGCCAAACAGATTGCCGAGCACCGGAATCGAATGGCCCTTGGGCTTCTCGAACAAAATCGCCGGGCCACCCGCCTTCAACACGCGATCGCAGATCTCCGTCATCTCGAGCCGCGGATCGACTTCGACGCCGACTCGCTTCAGCTCGCCGAGCTTTTCGAGTTGCGCGCTAAAGTCACGCAGGTCGCGGTATTTCATTTGGCAATGCCCAATTTACGAGCTTCAAAGACGCCTCACCTAACCAGCGCTATCAGTTTATGATAGCATTCAAACATGAACGCGCGGCAACGCAAAACCTTGGCGGCGATATTCCATGAACCGACTTTAGCAAATATCGAGTTCGCCGCGCTTGAAAGACTGTTTCGGTCTCTTGGCGCCGAAGTCGTTGAGGGCAGCGGCTCACGAATCGCCTTCCTGCTTCAGCATAAACGCGCCGACTTTCATCGTCCTCACCCCGGTAAAGAAGCTAAGCGTTATCAAGTCGAACTGGCGCGCGAATTTCTGAGATCTATTGGGATAGAACCATGAATACCTACAAGGGTTATACGGCACGCATCGAATTCGACCCACGCGACGAAATTTTTGTTGGCCGCCTGGTGGGCATTGCGGATATCGTCAGCTTTCACGGCGCATCGGTAAAAGAACTCAAGCAAGGGTTTCACGACGCGGTGGACGATTATCTGGGGATGTCACAGAAACTTAAGCGCCCTCCGCAGAAGCCATACTCCGGCAAGCTGCTGCTGCGCGTAGCCCCCGAATTACATGCCAAGGCGACCGTGGCGGCTGAAGCCGCAGGGAAAAGCTTGAATCAGTGGGCGGCAGAAGCGATCGAACGAGCGGCCCGGTAAGACGCGGGCACGCGGACAATTTGAGACGGCGTGCCGGACCAAGGGCCTTGCTTTGGTGATGGGTGAAGGAGGTTCTGCATAAGCTCTTCATCGCCGCCATCACGCGAAATTGGTATGAGAACCGGGATTCCCGCGTGCGCGGGAATGACAAAACTTAATCAGAGGTTCCTTAAGCATTGCGCCGCTATGGAAATCAGTGGATCAAATATCCGCCGACTATTCCCGCAAAGACCGATGCGCCAACCCAGTTGTTGTTGAGAAAAGCCTGGAAGCAGCGCGATGGTTCGCGCTCGGAGATCAGTCGATATTGGTACAGGGCCAACGCGGCGGCGCCCACCAGGGCGAGGAAAAATGGCCAGCCTAAGCGAAGCGTCGCGCCGATCGCGATCATCACCGACAGAAATACTCCGTGGCATAGCATCACAGCCGCGACGTCGAAGCGACCGAACGTGATCGCCGAGGTTTTGATGCCGATCTTGAGATCGTCGTCGCGGTCGATCATCGCGTATTCGGTGTCGTAGGCGATCACCCAAAACAAGTTAGCGACGAATAGCACCCAGGCGAGCGGCGGCACGGTTCCAGTTTGCGCGGCGAATGCCATTGGAATACCGAAACCGAAGGCGATGCCGAGATAGGCTTGCGGGATCGCGAAGAAGCGTTTGGTAAACGGGTAAGTGATTGCTACCAGCAGGGCCGGCACCGATAGCGCGATGGTCAGCGTGTTCAACGGCAAGATCAGCACGAAAGCTGCCAAAGCCAAACCGGCCGCGAGCGCCAGCGCTTCCCTGACCCCGATAAGGCCAGCGGCGAGAGGGCGATTTTTTGTGCGCGCAACATGGCGGTCGAAGTCGCGATCTGCGTAGTCGTTGATCACACAGCCGGCCGAGCGCATCAGTACAGTCCCGAGCACGAAGATTACGACGATCGCTACGTCGGGTGTGCCGTCTGCCGAAATCCACAATGCCCACAACGTTGGCCACAGCAGCAGCAGGATGCCGATCGGCTTGTCGAGCCGCATCAGTTTCGCGTACTGGATGAGGCGGGCGCGGTCGATCACGCAGGTAGCTCGAGAATTCCGGGCAGGAAAACTTCGGTCACCATCAGTGGCGCGCGCTCGACGATGAATAGCGAGCGCCGCGCCCACAGGCAATCTGCCGGCGCTTTTAGCATGCGCTGCGCGCGCCGGAACAACTCGTGATGGGCGGTGAGTTTTTTGAAATGCAGCGGCAGGCGCGCGACTTTCGGGTTGCTGAACAGCGTCGCGCCCAACGGCTTGCTTCCCTGCGTTGCCAGAAAGTGCCAGGGGCCGCGCAGCGTCGCCCGTTGCAACACGGTATGCGCGAACACCACCGGCGTCGTCTTGCAGTCCAAGAAAACTTCGCGCGTCAACGCCAGCTCGCGCGCGGGCAGACCGAGTTCGAAAAGCTCGTCGCGGCACGGCCTGGCAAAACGCTGGTGCACGCCGCGCACGCTGA
>JBGTFJ010000191.1:0-2306 GCA_041747355.1 Burkholderiales bacterium | reverse complement strand
ATCAGAGGTTCCTAAATGGAGGGATGCGGTTTGCTTGACTGGATACGAAAGCTGGGCGGCGCGGATGACGCGGCCATTGATCAAACGAGGAAACTGATCGCCGAGTTGCCGGTCGAGAATACCTTCAAATGTCTGGAGGAGCTCGGCTACGCGCTGGAGTCGCTGCGTAACTCGGAAGAAGTGGAACTGGCCACGACGTTCGAGATCATCGATCTGATCGATCACGCCGCGAAGCCGCATTACGCCAGGTTGAGTCAGGAATATCTCGCTTCGCGCATGCACAAGTATCAGGAAAGTTTGCTGTGGACGACCATCTTCCAGTTCTGCAAACAACTCGGCGCCGCTTACCTCGATTGCACCCAGGCGTTTAACTCTACGGAGAAGCATCCAGCCGGGCTCGAAAGCCGGCTACCCGTGATTGCCACACGGACGGCGGCCGCGCTGGCTGTGCAGCTGAAGTGGGGCCTGCTGCGCTACGGCCCGATCGACGAGCAGATCTGGGCCGATCTCGGCAAAGTCTACGCATTGGCCGAAGCGCGCGCCATTCATCGAACCGAGAACGTGATGTATCCGGCGCTTTACGGCGCTTCGTCGGTCTGCCGCGAATTCCTGAAAGCCTTGATGCTCGCCGTCTCATCCACCGACAAGCTTCTGCCGATTCAACTGGAGATCGCCGAGTGCGTCGTGAGCCATTTCTCGGGCTGGTTCACCATCGAGTCAAGCCCGGGCCCCGGTACGCCTTATCACTTCGATCTGAACGGCAACTCGCCGCCCACCCGTCGTCTGCAGGACGCCGAGCTGCGCGGCAATCTGCGCTTTTTTGGCCCAGGGAAAAGTTCCGGGGAACTCGACAATCTGATTCATTCGGTCAGGATCGGGCCGACGCCGGCGGAGTTGAATCTCGGCCCTGTCTACACGCAGCGCGCCGTGATCGAGGTGCTGCGCCATCTCGCCCAGTTCTGGGCGATGAGGCCGCCGGCGCGCAAAGCAGAGCGGCGCAGTTCCATGAACCGGCTGGCCGTGCTGCACGGCTATGAGCAAATCTTCAACACGCTGTGCGGGCGCGGCGAGGACGACGCCGAAAGCTGGATCGCGCAAAATATCAGCGCGGGAGGCTATGGCGCGGTCATCGAGCACGTCAAAGGCGACTGGCTTCGTGTCGGCGGCCTGGTTGGCATCAAAACCGAAACGGAGAGCGAATGGGGCGTCGGCATCATCCGCCGTCTGAGCCGCGATTCGCAGCACCAGCGCCATGTCGGAATCGAGGTTTTGTCACGCTCGGTGCAGCCCGCGCAATTATTCGAGATTCAGGCTGCCACCGAAAGCGCGTTGGGCGACGGCGGCGCGAAGAAGGACCCTGCGATGTACTGCATGCTGTTGTCATTCGAGCCTGCCGGCAGCGTCAAAGTCGATGTCCTGCTGCAGCCGAGTTGCTTCAATGCCGAACAAAGCTTCGAGTTGCGGGTGGGCGAGCAAAGCTTTCTGCTTGCCCCGGAAAAGCTGATCGAGGAAGGCGAGGAATACGATCTCGGCGAGTTCCGGCTGATGCAGCGTCTGGCCTAACTTTTTTTCAGCACATCGCCGAACCAGGCATCGATGTCCGCGATTTCCTCGTTGCATAACGAATGCTGCATCGGATATTCGTGCCATTCGACTTCATAGCCGTGCTGCTGCAAAATCGCGCGTGAGCCGGCGGCCAGCGGCAGCGGAATCACATTGTCATACGTGCCGTGCGCCATGAAAATCGGCAGGCCACGATTTTCGATGCGTCGTTCGGCGGCCACGGTTTGCCCGAGCGGTAGATAGGTAGACAGCGCCAGAATACCGGCCAGCCGCTGCGTGTAACGCAGACCAGCCTGCAAAGCGATCGCGCCGCCCTGCGAAAATCCGGCCAGCACGATCCTGCCGGGTGCAACGCCGCGCCCGATTTCGTGCCCGATCAATTGGTCGATCCTGCCCTGCGATTTTCGTACGCCGGCCTCATCTTCCCGCCGCGCTATATTCTGGTCGCTGATGTCGTACCACGCGCGCATTACGTAGCCGCCATTGATGGTCACCGCCTGCATCGGCGCGTGCGGAAAAATGAAGCGAGTGGGAAGCGGCAAGTGGAGCTGGCCGGCGATCGGCGCGAAATCATTGCCATCGGCGCCGAGGCCATGCAGCCAGATCACGCTGGCTTGCGGGTTTGGTCCGGTCTCGATTTCGATCGCGGCCGTATTCATAGCTCAGTATCCATCGGCTATTTCTTTTCCCGCAGCGCGGATTTGGGTCGAAAAGCCTTGACGACTTCTTCATGTGTTTCGATA
>JBGTFJ010000190.1:0-5230 GCA_041747355.1 Burkholderiales bacterium | reverse complement strand
CTTCAGGGGCCGTACCAATACTTGGCGCATGCCCACCCGCTCTTGCCAGAAACGTGCATCTGTTTTGTAAACTCTACCATCACGGCTCATTATCCATCTAAATAGATTCATTTCGAAACAAAGGGATAGGAACGGGCTTTGCGGTAGGCCAATGGCATAGGAATTGCCTTAACAGTAACGCGCTGACCGCAGTATTGAAATATTTTCAAGCAGATGAGTAGAATCCCTCGCGCAGCAGTTGCGCTCACGCATCAATATCAATCGTTATAGCGGGTTCAGGATGAAAACCGGAGAATCGAGGCGAAGCGATTTTAATAAGGAGAGGTCAAATGATTAATTTTATTATCTGGATCGTGTTGGGAGGCATCATCGGCTGGCTGGCAAGCAAAGTCATGAGGACGGATGCGCAGCAGGGCGTGATTTTGAACGTCGTCGTGGGTATTGTCGGCGCGTTGCTAGGCGGCTGGCTGCTGTCACCATTATTCGGGATGGGTAGCCTGAGCCAGGGCAACTTCAGTTTGCCGGCTTTGTTTATCGCGTTTCTGGGCGCCGTGATCCTGCTGGGTATCGTCAATTTGATTCGGCGCGGCAGCGTCCGTTAGATTGCCGCGCTCTGCTGGCGTCGCTGGAATATGTGAACCGGCGATGCGGCCGCCAGCGGTGCGTCGGGTCGGGGGGGTCGGATACCCCCGAATGCCCTGACCAGCGACTTCAAACCCCGGCATTCCGGGGTTTTGTTTTGTCTGCGTCGTTGGTCCATGCGATCATTCGCGTAGCCGTCACCGGCCAGCAAGATCTGCCCCTGCGCGCGTCGGCTTGATGAATCCGCCACGCGCTATGCCTTTCAATAAACCGTATCGCTCCCAACCCCGATGGCGCCGCGCATGTTGCTGTGCTCGATCGCCAACTATCAAAAGGACTTAACTTGCCTTATCCGAATCTCGCAGTATGGCCCGGACACCCCTACCCGCTCGGCGCAACCTGGGACGGCGAAGGTGTCAATTTCAGCCTGTTTTCCGACCACGCGACCGGCGTCGAGCTGTGCCTGTTCGATGCCAAGGGCCGCCAGCAGATGCACCGCATCGAAATGCCGGAAAAAACCCACCGCACCTGGCACTGTTATTTGCCGCAGGTCCGGCCAGGCCAGCTGTACGGCTATCGCGTGCATGGACCATACGAGCCAAAAAACGGTCATCGCTTCAATCCGAACAAACTGCTGTTCGATCCCTACGCCAGAAATATCATCGGGGTGATGAACTGGAGCGACGCGCAGTTCGGTTACCGCATCGGTTCCGAGCGGGCGGACCTTTCGTTCGACCGCCGCGATTCGGCGCCCGGCATGCCGAAATGCCAGGTCATCGATTCGGCTTTCACGTGGGGCAATGACAAGCCGCCGCGCGTGCCATGGAGTGACACGGTCATTTATGAAACTCACGTCAAAGGTTTTACGGTCAGGCATCCCGAAGTCCCGGAAAGTTTGCGCGGCACCTATGGCGCGCTGGCGACCGCTCCGGTAATCGAACATCTGAAGCGGCTCGGCATAACGACTGTCGAGCTGATGCCGGTGCAGCGCTTTATCAACGACCGCCACCTGATCGACCGCGGCCTGAGCAATTTCTGGGGCTACAACTCGATCGGATTTTTCGCGCCCGATGCACGCTATTCGGTCGACTACCCGGTGTACGAATTCCGCACCATGGTCAAGACGCTGCACAGCGCCGGAATTGAAGTCATTCTCGACGTCGTCTACAACCATACCGCCGAAGGCAACCAGCAAGGGCCGACCTTGTCGTTCCGCGGCATCGACAACGCGTCGTACTATCGGCTGGTCGACGGCGATTTGCGGTATTACATGGACTACACCGGCACCGGCAATACGCTGAACATGACGCATCCGCGCGCGCTGCAAATGATCATGGATTCGCTGCGCTACTGGATTACCGAAATGCATGTCGACGGCTTCCGCTTCGATCTCGCCAGCGCGCTGGCGCGCGAACTGCACGCCGTCGACAAGCTCGGCGCCTTCTTCGACATCATCCAGCAGGATCCAGTGATCTCGCAGGCCAAATTGATCGCCGAGCCATGGGACCTCGGCGAGGGCGGCTACCAGGTCGGCAATTTTCCGGTCGGCTGGACCGAATGGAACGGCAAGTACCGCGACGACGTGCGTTCGTACTGGAAAGGCGACGGCGGCTTGATCGGCGACCTCGCCTATCGGCTGACCGGTTCCAGCGATCTGTACGAGCCGGGCGGCAGGCGGCCTTATGCCAGCGTCAACTTCATCACCGCGCACGACGGCTTTACCCTGCACGATCTGGTCAGTTATAACGACAAGCACAACGAAGCCAATGGCGAAGACAACCGCGACGGCGAAAGCTATAACCGGAGCTGGAACTGCGGCGCCGAAGGCCCGACCGAAGACCCTGAGATCAACGCGCTGCGCGAGCAGCAGAAGCGCAATTTCCTGGCGACGCTGTTCTTGTCGCAGGGCGTACCGATGATCGTCGCCGGCGACGAAATGGGACGCAGGCAGGGCGGTAACAACAATGCCTATTGTCAGGACAACGAAATCAGCTGGTTCGATTGGGATCTCGATTCCGCCGATCTGGCCTTGATGTCGTTCGCGCAACGCATCATCGGTTTGCGCGCGCGCCATCCTGTCCTCCATCGCCGCCATTTTTTCCGCGGCCAGCACATCCCCGAAGTCGATGTCAAAGGCATACTATGGCTGACGCCGGCGGGTACCGAAATGAGCGAGGACGAATGGAGCGCCGGCTTCGCGCGCTGCCTCGGGCTGCTGATATCAGGCGATGCCGCGGACGAACTCAACGAACGCGGCCGGCGCGAGTACGACGATCATTTTTTGATCCTGCTGAACGCGCATCACGAAGAAATCCCGTTCGTCATACCGGCGTACGGCGAAACCATGCATTGGGATCTCGTCATGGATACGACGTTCGAAGGCGGGCTGAAACGCGGGCCGCGCATCGACGCGGGACGCGCCTATGCACTGAAGGGACGCTCGGTCGCCATGTTTACCCAGGATAATCCGAATTCGCACAGACCGAGTTATGAAAGCTGAGACATTCCGGCACAGCATGCCGTTTGGTGCCGAGGTCCTCGACGACGGCGCAGTCCGCTTTGCACTATGGGCGCCAGACGCGAAATCGGTCGAACTGTGTCTGGAACACGACGGCGCGGAGAAGTTGCTCGCGATGACGTCGGACGCGAGCGGCTTTTATCGGCTGACCACGAAGGATGCGCGCGCCGGCAGCCGCTACCGCTATCGCATCGATAGTGATTTGCGGGTTCCCGATCCGGCGTCGCGCTTCAATGCCGATGATGTGCACGGCGCCAGTATCGTCATCGATCCGCGCTGTTACCCCTGGACTGACGCAGAATCGGATTGGCGCGGGCGGCCGTGGATTGAAGCTGTCATCTACGAACTCCATCTCGGCACATTCACCACGGACGGTACTTTTCGCGCCGCCATCGAGCGCCTGGATTACCTGGCCGAGCTCGGCGTTACGGCGCTGGAAATCATGCCGGTCGCCGATTTTCCCGGACGCAATAACTGGGGTTATGACGGTGTGCTGTTGTTCGCGCCGGAAAGTCGCTATGGCACGCCCGATGATTTCAAGGCGTTGATCGAGGCCGCTCATGCGAGCGGTCTGATAGTGCTGCTCGATGTTGTCTACAACCACTTCGGGCCCGATGGCAATTACCTGAACGCGTATGCGTCGCAATACTTTACCGAGCATTACCACACGCCGTGGGGCGCCGCCGTCAATTTCGGCGACGAGGGCAGCCGCGCGGTGCGCGATTTCTGTATTCACAATGTCCTTTACTGGCTCGAGGAATATCGGCTCGACGGCCTGCGCTTCGACGCCGTGCACGAGATTCGCGACGAGTCGCCGCAAAATATCCTGCGTGAGATCGCCGAGGCCGTGCACCAGGGGCCTGGCAGCGAGCGCCATGTTCATCTGATTCTCGAGAACGACCACAACGCGGCATCATTTTTGAAACGCAGCGAATCCGGCCAGCCTTTTTGGTATACGGCGCAATGGAACGACGACTTTCATCACGCCATGCACGTACTGCTGACCAATGAGACAGGCGGGTATTATTGCGATTACACCGAAGCCCCGGCACGCTACCTGGCGCGGGCGCTGGCCGAAGGTTTTTCGTACCAGGGCGAACCATCGAAGCATCGCGACGGTGCCGCGCGCGGCGAGCCGAGCGCCGATCTGCCGCCGACAGCTTTCGTATCATTTCTGCAGAACCATGATCAGGTCGGCAATACGGCATTCGGCTTGCGCATCAATGCGACTGCTGAAGTCGCTGCGATGCGGGCAGCGACTGCTTTATTGCTGCTCTCGCCGATGCCGCCGCTGTTGTTCATGGGACAGGAATTCGCGACCGATCAGCCGTTCCCGTTCTTTTGCGATTTCGGTCCGCCGTTATCCGATCTCGTTACTGCCGGGCGGCGCAAGGAATTCGAGCGCTTCCCGGCATTTCGCGACCCCGAGGCGCAACAGAAAATTCCCGATCCGAACGCACCCGAGACGGTGCGATCGGCGGTCGTCGACTGGTCGGCGCTTGATCGAGACGAGCACCACGGCTGGCTCGAATTCCATCGCGCGCTGCTGCAATTGCGACACGCTGAGATCGCACCGCGACTGGCCGGTGTAAAAGGCGCTGCCGCGAGTTATCGAATGTTTACCCCGCATGCGTTTCAGGTTACCTGGCAGCTCGGCGATGGCTCTTACCTGACCCTGAGTGCGAACCTGGGCGAGGCGTCCGCACCCAAGCTGGTCAAGCCGGAAGGCGAGCTGCTGCACGCCGAGCCGGAGCGCGCCGCGACTGAATTCCGGCACGGCAGCTTGCCGGCGTGGTCGGTGCTGTGGCATCTGGCGCGAGCGCCTCAGTGAATGCCTGCTAACGTATCGAATCAGGTGCTCAGTCAGAATCCCGGTGATGGCTAAACTGGAATCGCTGGATCCGAAGTCGCTGAACCCGCTGCAGCAGCTCGCGCAAAAGGTCGGCATCGCAGCCGACTACACCGATATCTGGGGCGGGCGACATCGCACCAGCGACGAGGTCCTGCTTGGCCTCCTCGGCGCAATGCACATCGACGCGGAGCACTCGAAGAGCGTGCCGCAGCGTATCCAGGAGCTCGACGACCAAAGCTGGCTGACACCCTTGCCGCCCGTGCAACTGACCGGCGCCA
>JBGTFJ010000189.1:0-3140 GCA_041747355.1 Burkholderiales bacterium | reverse complement strand
TGCCTCGGCCTCCGCAGGACGCTCGCGGTTCACGTCCTCCTTGGTCACGCGGCCGCCGCGGCCCGTGCCCTTCCCCTTCAACTCGGCGGTATCGATTCCGCGATCGGCCGCGGCTTTTTTTGCCGCCGGCATCAGTACCGTTTCGTCAGCCCGCTGCTTGCCTTTGTCGCCCCTGGCTTGTGGTTTCGCGGGCGCTTGCGTTTGACCGTCCCCATGGGTTTTGCCGGGCGCCGGCGCCACCGCGTCGGTGTCGATGGTCGCAATCACGTCGTTGCTGCCGACCGACGCGCCGTCGCTCTTGATGATCTGCTTCAGCAGCCCGGCTGCCGGCGCCGGCAGTTCGAGCACGACCTTGTCGGTCTCGACATCGATCAGATTTTCGTCGCGCTGCACGTATTCGCCGGCTTTCTTGTGCCAGGAGAGCAAAGTCGCTTCGGCGACCGATTCCGACAGAACCGGAACTTTGACTTCGACTAGCATGAAGGCTCCGTTGTAGTTGATCCGCTAGTGTCCTGAGTTGTTAGTTCGCGGAATAATCAGAATGAGCCCTGAGGTCGGCAATGAAAAGTGCCGAAATCGCCGCCAGAAAGGCGAACCACACAAGTTGGACACTTGGCGAGCTCATTGAACGCAATTCGGCAACGCAGTATGGCGGCGATTCTCGGCATCTTTTCTGTAGCGAATTGGCAACTCAGGACACTAGACTGGCGCTAACCCTGTTGATGCGGCTTCCACGTCGTATCCAGCTTGTCGCGGAATACCGCGTCGACCAGCGCTTTTTGCTCGGCATTGTGCTTCGCCAGATATCCCGCTGCGGGCGAAGCCGCCGACGGCCGCAGTGCGTAGCTCAGTTTCTGGTCGGGCCGCATATGGCGCAGCAGGTAGTGCTGGATGCGATGCCAGGCGCCCTGGTTACCCGGTTCTTCCTGCGCCCACAGCACTTCCTTCGCGTTCGGATAAAGATCGATCTGCGCCTTGAAGTCTTCGTGCGGAAACGGGTACAACTGCGGAATGCGCACGATCGCTATGTCGCTGACATCGCGCTCGCGGCGCGCGGCGAGAATATCGTAGAACACTTTCCCGGCGCAGAACACGACGCGGCGAACTTTGCCGGCGTCGATATCGGTATTGGCTTCACCGTTGACGGGACGGAAGCTGGTGTTGGCAAGGTCATCGAGGCTCGATACCGAGTCTTTGTGCCGGAGCAGGCTTTTCGGACTCATGATGATGAGCGGCTTGCGATACGGGCGCAGCATCTGGCGGCGCAACAGGTGGAACATTTGCGCCGGCGAAGACGGCACGCACACCTGGATATTGTAATCGGCGCACATCTGCAGATAGCGCTCGAGCCGCGCCGACGAGTGTTCGGGCCCCTGACCTTCGTAGCCGTGCGGCAGCATCAGCACCAGCCCGCAAATGCGGCCCCATTTGGCCTCGCCCGACGTGATGAACTGATCGATCACGACTTGCGCGCCGTTCGCGAAATCGCCGAACTGCGCTTCCCACACGACCAGCTCGTTCGGATCGGTCGTCGTATAGCCGTATTCGAAACCGAGCACGGCTTCTTCCGACAGCACTGAATCGATGACCACGAAACTGCCCTGGTTATCGGAGATGTTTTGCAGCGGTATGTACACGCCGCCATCCCACTTCTCGCGGTTCTGGTCGTGCAAGACCGCGTGGCGATGGAAGAACGTGCCGCGCGCCGAATCCTGGCCCGAAATGCGGACCGCATAACCGTCCTTGAGCAGCGATGCGTAGGCCAGATTTTCCGCCATGCCCCAATCGAGCGGCAGCTTGCCCTGCCCCATCAGGCGGCGATCGGCGAGGATTTTTTCGACGCGCGAATGCAGCTTGAAATTTTCCGGAACCGTGGTCAGGCGCTCCGACAGGCGCCGCAGTTCGGCGAGCGGCACCGAGGTATCAACCTTCTGGGTCCATTTCGTGTTTTTGAACGGCGCCCAGTCGACCGCGAACGGCGGTTTGTAATTCGACAGCATGGTGTTGTTGGTATGGCGGCCGCTGTCGAGCGCGCTTCGATATTCTTCGACCATGGCGTCGGCATCGGCGCTGGTGATGACCCGTTGCGCGATCAGCCTGTCGACATAAAGCTTGCGGGAGCCCGGGTGCGCGTTGACCTTTTTGTACATCAGTGGCTGTGTGACCATCGGCTCGTCCTGCTCGTTGTGGCCGAGCTTGCGGAAACAGATCATGTCGATCACGACGTCCTTCTGGAACTGCATGCGGAAATCGAACGCGATCTCGGTCGCCAGCAGCAGCGCTTCAGGATCATCGCCGTTGACGTGCAGAATCGGCGCCTCGACCATTTTCGCGACATCGCTGCAATACAGTGTCGAGCGCGTATCGCGCGGGTCGGACGTCGTAAAGCCGATCTGATTGTTGACGATGATGTGCACCGTGCCGCCGGTGCCGTAGCCGCGCGTCTGCGACAGATTCAGCGTTTCCATCACGACGCCCTGGCCGGCGAAAGCCGCATCGCCGTGAATCAGCAAAGGCAGCACTTGCTTGCCTTCGCGGTCCTTGCGGCGGCGCTGGCGCGCGCGCACCGAACCGACGACGACCGCATCGACGATTTCGAGGTGCGATGGATTGAACGCCAGCGTGATATGCATCGGCCGTCCCGGCGTCATGATGTCGGACGAGAAGCCCTGATGATATTTGACGTCGCCGGAGCTCAAGTCCTGCTCGTGCTTGCCTTCGAATTCGGAAAACAGGTCCTTCGGCATTTTGCCGAACGTATTGACCAGCACATTCAAACGGCCGCGATGCGCCATGCCGATCACGGTTTCGAAGATGCCCTGCGAGCCCGCGCGCTGCAGCAGATGGTCGAGCAGCGGAATCAGGTTTTCGCTGCCTTCGAGCGAGAAGCGCTTCTGGCCCACGTAGCGCGTATGCAGGTATTTTTCCAGCGTCTCGGCGGCGGTCAGGCGTTCGAGGATATGGCGCTTGTATTCGGAAGTGTACTGCGGCTTGCCGTGCACGCTTTCCAGACGATCCTGGATCCAGCGTTTCTGCGCGACACTGTTGATGTACATGTATTCCGCGCCGAGGTTGCCGCAATAGGTCTCGCGCACGGCCTTCAGGATATCGCGCAGCGGCGCCTGATCGTAGCCGACCAG
>JBGTFJ010000188.1:0-4509 GCA_041747355.1 Burkholderiales bacterium | reverse complement strand
GACACGAAAGCCGAGCGCATCGAGCGCGTGTTTGAGCAGCAGGTTTTGCTCGAAGCAGTAGCCGCCACGTCCATTGCGCACCATCTTTTGTTGCAGGGATTCCACATCGAGATGAACCGGCCAACCCATCAGCGGGTTCCGGTTTTCAAACGCGATGGCTTCGGTATGCCGAAGGTGGATAGCGGCAAGCGTCTCCAGGGTCGGCGCGCGCTCGCCTGAGTAGCCGATGCGTTTGAAGTAGGCGTCCAGGTCGAAAATCGAGTGCGCGCTCGGGTCAGATCCGGCGCGAGCTTCGTTTGGCTCACGCGACATCAAAGGTTGTACAGCGTTTTTGGTATCGACCATGTTACTGCCCGCTTGTGACTTTCAGGCCGATGATTCCAGCGATGATGAGCGCAATGCAACCAAGTCGCGCCGCATTGGCAGGCTCGTTGAAAATCAGTATCACGAGCACAGCGGCGCCCACGGCGCCTATACCCGTCCAGGCCGCGTAGGCGGTACCAACCGGAAGCAGCTTCATGGACAAACCAAGCAGCCAGAAGCTCAACCAGGCGGCAACCAATGTCACTGCGGTCGGCCAGCCTCGCGTGAAGCCTTCTGACGCTTTCATGCTTATTGACCATACGATTTCCAGGGCTCCGGCAACAATGAGGATGAGCCACGCGATGTTGGGATTGGCGATGGTTGGCATGTTAACGATCCGGCTGCAAAGCTCAGGCTATGGGTTGGAAGGTATCGAGCATATTGGCGTGCTTCGATTTCTTTTGCGCTTCCATCAGTGCGGATGGGTCACGTAAACGACTTCCGTATCGTCCTCACCCCCCTCGTAGGTGACCTTGGTACCCTTGGTCAGGAAAATGACTTCGCCCGCCTTCGCCGTTTTCACCCCCTCGTCGGAATGAACGGTGAAGATACCCTTGGTCACAATGAGTGCCTCATCGTAGGTGACGGTCCATTCATTCCTGTCGCCCTTCTTTTTGTAACGGGCGAAGCCGACGCTCATCGCATCGCTGTTCTCCGCATCGAGCACGTCGCCGAGAAATAATTGAAGGCCTTTCCGCTGATACCACGTCTTGGGATCCTTGATCGTAAAATGTTTCGAACTTCTCCTTTCGATAATTCGTTGGTAAATGCGCCGTGCCGATGTTTCGATCAAGCAGCCAGTTTGGTGGCGATGCGTGCAACGTGTCGGCCCTGAAAGCGGGCGCCGTCGAGTTCATTAGCGCTAGGCTGGCGGTCGCCATGCCCTGCGATGGTCGACGCCCCGTAGGGTGTACCGCCGGTTATTTCGTCGTCGCTCATCTGGCCTTTGAAGCTGTAGGGCAGGCCGACGATCACCATGCCCAGATGCATCAGCACGATGTGGGTCGACAGGATCGTCGACTCCTGGCCGCCGTGCTGGCTGCCGGTCGAGGTGAAGACTGACGCGACTTTTCCGACCAGCTTGTCCGCCATCCACAACCCGCCGGTCTGGTCGAGAAAATTCTTCATCTGCGCGGTCATATTGCCGTAGCGGGTCGGCGTGCCGAAAATGATGGCGTCGTAGTCGGGTAGTTCATCGACGCTTGCGACCGGCGCTGCCTGATTGAGCTTGTATCCCGAGTTCCTGGCGACCTCTTCCGGCACCAGCTCCGGCACGCGTTTCACCACGGCTTCGGCGCCGCCCTCGCGCACGCCTTCGGCGCCGCCCTCGCGCACGCCTTCGGCGATCGCCCCCGCCATGGTTTCGATATGGCCGTAAGACGAGTAATAAAGTACGAGAACCCTGGTCATCGTGATGCCCTCAGTGCGCCAAGGAAGGAACGTGTCCGAGCGTGCCGTTCTGGTAATCGGCGATCGCCTGGCGAATTTCCTGTTGCGTGTTCATGACGAAAGGCCCGTGACCGACAACCGGCTCGGCGATTGGCTGCCCGTTCAGTACGAGCAGGGTGGTGTCGGCGTCGGCTTCAACCGTGATCGCGTCTCCCGCGCGCTCGAACAGCACCAGATCGGCCTCGCCCGCCGGTTGCGACGCGTTGATCAGCGCTTTTCCTTTCAGGACGAACAGCACTGTTGTATAGCCTTCGGGCACGCGAAGCTCGGCGCGACCGCCTGCCTCGATCCGCACATCCCACAGGTCGACCGGAGTGAAAGTCTTCGCCGGGCCTTTGACGCCTTCAAATTCGCCGGCGATGACGCGCAAACGGCCGCTGCCCGCGAGACTGATTTCGGGGATATCGCGAGCCAGCAACGTCTGATAACGCGGCTCGGCCATCTTGTGCCTGGCGGGCAGGTTGACCCAAAGCTGAATCATCTCGAACCGGCCGCCGCGGCGCGCGAATTCGCGCCCGTGCATTTCCTTGTGCAGAATGCCGGCGCCTGCAGTCATCCATTGCACGTCGCCGGGACCGATGCGGCCGCGACTGCCTGTGGAGTCTTCGTGCTCGACCTCGCCCTGGTAGGCGATGCTGACGGTCTCGAAGCCGCGGTGCGGATGCCAGTCGACGCCGCGCGCTTGCTCGCTCGGATCGAAATCGGCGGGGCCCGCATAGCCGAGCAGCAGAAACGGGCTCAATGCCGCGCTTCGTGCCGCGTCCTGGTAGTTGAATACCGTGCGCACGGGAAAGCCGTCGCCTACCCAGTGAGCGTCCGTGCTGCGGTGAATGCCGATAATCTTTTTCATGGTGAAACTCCTGTGCGATGAATCGTTCGCCTACGATGCGATCATTCAATCATTTACCGATTCGATAAAAAAGCGGAATATTTAGCTCAACTTCATCGATTTAATCGATATGTCGCAGGCATCGCGTATTTCTCTCGAACAATGGCGCGCCTTGATCGCGGTGGTCGAGGCGGGCGGTTACGCAAGGGCCGCGACCGCCTTGCACAAAACGCAGTCGTCAGTGAGCTATGCGGTGCAAAAGCTCGAATCGGTGCTGGGGGTGAAAGTTTTCAGGATCGAAGGGCGCAAGGCGGCGCTGACGCCGACTGGCCACTCACTCTATCGCCGCGCGCTTTATCTCATGGAGGAAGCCGGGGAGCTCGAGCAGGCGGCGAAAAAGCTGTCGGCGGGATGGGAGGCCGAGATCCGCGTGGCAGTGGAAGTGCTTTTCCCGACGTGGCTATTGTTGCGCTGCCTCGATCGCCTCGGGGCGGAAAGCCCGCACACGCGCATCGAAGTGATTGAGTCGGTAATGAGCGGCACACCGGAGGCGCTGCTCCAGGGGCAGGCTGATCTCGCCATCACCGCGAGGATTCCGCAAGGGTTTTTGGGCGATCCGCTGATGCCGATCCGTTTCGTTCCGGTGGCGCACCCTGGTCACCCGCTGCACGCACTTGGCCGCAAGCTCTCTATGCGGGATCTACGCAAACATCGCCAGCTCATGGTGCGAGAGTCAGGCACGCGCCGCGACACCCCGCCGTCGATCGAGGCCGTGCAGCGCTGGACCGTGAGCAACATGGCAACCTCCATCGAAGCGGCGCGCTCAGGCTACGGCTTCGCCTGGCTACCCGAGGAAAAAATCCGCGACCAGATCGCCGCCGGTACGCTGAACGCGCTGCCCATGCGCGAAGGCAGCGAGCGCTTTGCCCAGCTCTACCTCGTGTTCGCCGACCGCGACCACGCCGGCCCGGGAACGCTGCGTCTGGCCGAAATCATTCGCGAACAGGTGGCGAGCGAGTGCAAAATCGAGACCGCAAAGGTCAAGTCCCGCCCGCCGTCAAGAACGGCTCCGTAAAGCGCGGCAAAAACGACCGGCAGCAAGCTGGAAAGTGAAGGCGCTTCGATCTCGCAATCCGGATCGCGTCGGATCATCAGGAATCGACGCTAGTCGCGCGCAAACTTGTGCGGTGCCACGTTTAACGGGTACTCGACCCCACAGGCAACCGCTTACCCGCCCATCTTCATCCCCGCGGGGCGCGCGACAAGACGATCCACATAAGCTTCCAGCTTCGGCCGATCCGGCGGACCGCCCCACATTCGTTTCCAGATGAACATGGAGCCGATCATCACATCGGCGGCCGTGAACCAGTCGCCGAACAGGTAGGGTCCGTCGCCCAATTCACCTTCGATCACATCCTTGGCTGTCTCGAAATCCGTCCATCCGCGTTGCGGCAGATGCTTCACGTCGAGCAGGGCGTCTCCCATTGCGGGCTCGAGTTGAGAAGTCGAATAGACCATCAGCGAAAGATAGCGGCCGCGTTCCGGCGAGCCGATTTCGGGAGCGAGATTAGCTTCAGGAAACTTGTCGCCGAGATAAAGACAGATCGCCGCGCCTTCGAAGATACTGGTGTCGCCATCGACCAGCGCCGGAAGCTTGCCGGCCGGGTTGATCCTGAGAAACTCCGGGGCCTTGTGCTCGCGCTTTTTCAGATCGATGGGAACGATTTCGTAATCGACGCCGCCCTCGTCGAGCATCCATTTGGCGATCGCCGCACGGCTTTGCGGGTTGTAGTAAAGCTTCATTGATCACCTCGGAGAGAGACAGCGATATCCATTTAGTGTCTGGCGATGTCGATCAGTTCTTCAGC
>JBGTFJ010000187.1:0-3832 GCA_041747355.1 Burkholderiales bacterium | reverse complement strand
CGACCAGCGAACCGGTATTGAATTTGACGCCCATGTCGGCCTCGGTCAGGCCGTAATAGGCGGGGTCCAGGGTCGGCAGTTCGGGCCGCTCCCGGCGCTGCAGCGGATCGAGATTGGCGCGGAACACGCCGAGAAAGCGATGGGCGTTGATCAGTTGCAGCACCGCGACCTGTTTGCGCTCATGCTCGGCCGATACGCTGCCAGCGTCGCTGGCGCCATTCACGCGTTTGCTTTGCGCGAGCTTGCGGTACGAATCCTGGATCGGCGTATGTGCGATATCGCGCACGCCGGCTGTCTGGCTTAACTTATCGAAGTAGACACGCCACGCGCCATCGATTGCCTCGGGGTCGTCGAGGTATTGCTCGTAGAGCGCTTCTATGAAAGGCGCGTTCGAACCGAACAGGTAGGAATTGCTGCGTAACTCGTTCATCATGCCGCACACCTCCGCGTTACGGCCCCCATTGAAAAAAAGGGACCGAGGGGGATTCAGCGGCCGTCAGGCCCCTCGCTTCGCTCTCCCCCCTGCCCCCCTTTTCCAAAGGGGGGAAAGGCACGAAATATTCGTTTTTACCAAGCTCTATCATTTACGGCGCCCCACACCAGCATCATCGCCGCGCTGCCATCAGCGGCACATCGCGTTTTTCCGGGCCCACATACAACTGGCGCGGCCGGCCGATTTTCTGGTCCGGCTCGCTGATCATTTCATTCCATTGTGCGATCCAGCCGACAGTGCGGGCGAGCGCGAAAATCGCCGTGAACATGCTGGTCGGAATGCCGAGCGCGCGCTGCACGATCCCCGAGTAGTAGTCGACGTTCGGGTACAGCTTCTTGCTGAGAAAGTAATCGTCTTCGAGCGCGATCCGTTCGAGTTCCAGCGCCAGCTTGAATATGGGATCGTCGTGCAGACCGAGTTCGTTCAGCACTTCGTGGCAGGTTTCGCGCATCAGTTTCGCGCGCGGATCGAAGCTCTTGTAGACGCGATGGCCGAAGCCCATCAGGCGGAACGGATCGTCCTTGTCCTTGGCCTTCTTGATGTATTTGTTGATCTGCGACACGTCGCCGATTTCGTGCAGCATGTTCAGTGCGGCTTCATTGGCGCCGCCGTGCGCGGGCCCCCACAGACACGCTATTCCGGCCGAGATGCAGGCGAACGGATTGGCGCCGGAAGAACCTGCCAGCCGCACCGTCGAGGTCGATGCGTTCTGTTCGTGATCGGCATGCAGAATCAGGATACGGTCGAGCGCGCGCACCAGCACCGGATTCGGTGTGAACTCGCCACCGGGTGTTGCGAACATCATGTGGAAAAAGTTTTCGACATACGACATGGCGTTGCGCGGATACATGAACGGCTGGCCAATGCTGTACTTGTAACACATGGCGACGATGGTCGGCACTTTGGCGATCAGGCGGTTCGCCGACACTTCACGGTGCATGGCATCGGAAATATCGAGCGCGTCATGATAAAACGCCGAAAGCGCACCAACCACGCCGACCATCACTGCCATCGGATGCGCATCGCGGCGGAAACCGCGGTAGAAATAGATCAACTGATCGTGCAGCGAAGTGTGGCGTTTGATGCCGGCGTCGAAATCGAGTTTTTGCTGCTGATTCGGCAACTCGCCGCGCAGCAGCAGGTAGCACACTTCCGTGAAATCGCAGTGCCCGGCCAATTGCTCGATCGGGTAACCGCGGTAGAGAAGAATGCCGGCATCGCCGTCGATGAAGGTGATCTCGGAATTGCAACTCGCGGTTGCCATGAATCCCGGATCGTAGGTGAACATCCCCGTCTTGCCGAGCGTGCGAACGTCGATCACGTCCGGTCCGCAGGTGCCGGACAGGATCGGAAAATCCATCGGCGCAGCGCCGTTATTGAGCGTCAAAGTGGCATAGCGCTTTGCATCCATTAAAAACCTCCGCTGTCGATAACTGTGTTGCTGGAATGGCGCCTGATTTCTACCGCCTTGCCGGGCCTGAACCTTGAGCGGGAGATAGAGCGCCTAGCGGCGAATATCGATCTCGCGCAATCGCCGCAATACGCTGCCCGCGTCATCCTCGGCGTAATCGGGTGCGGCCATAATGCGGGCCCACAATTCGGGGTCCGGCCGGTCGAGCAGATCGATAAACGCAGCGATTTCCAGCGGCGTCAGGCTTGAATAATGTTGATCGAGGAACGCTGTGAGCACCAGATCGAGCTCCAGCAACCCTCTGCGGCACTGCCAGCGCAGCCTCGCGAGCTCTCTCACAAACCCTCGAATTGTAGCAAGGAACCGCTACGTGCGCGTGACCGAAGCCCGATCAGACGCTGCGCTTGATCATCATGTCCTTGATTTTGCCGATCGCACGCGTCGGGTTCAACCCCTTGGGGCAGACATCGACGCAATTCATGATGCTGTGGCAGCGGAACAGCCGGTACGGGTCTTCAAGGTTGTCGAGGCGCTCGCTGGTCGCCTCATCGCGGGTGTCGGCGATGAACCGGTAGGCCTGCAGCAGGCCGGCCGGGCCGACGAATTTGTCGGGATTCCACCAGAACGACGGACAGGCGGTCGAGCAGCACGCGCACAGGATGCACTCGTACAGGCCATTCAGCTCATCGCGTTCCTTCGGCGATTGCAGCCGTTCTTTTTCGGGCGGCTGCTCATTTGTGACGAGATACGGTTTGACCGAGTGATATTGCTTGAAAAACTGTGTCATATCGACGATAAGATCACGTATCACTGGAAGTCCGGGCAACGGCCGCAAAACAACGGGTTCGCTTAAATCCGTCACCCGAGTAATGCACGCCAAGCCGTTCTTGCCATTGATGTTCATCGCATCCGAGCCGCAAATCCCTTCGCGGCACGAGCGGCGCAAGCTTAACGAATCGTCGTGCGCCTTGATCCGCACCAGCGCGTCGAGCAGCATGCGGTCGGTCGGCTCAAGCGCGATGTCGTAATCGCGCATGTAGGGCTTGGCGTCGGTTTCGGGGTTATAGCGGTAGATGGAAAATTCCATTTTGTTTTCGTTTGGCAGCAACACATAAACATTCTGTCATTCCCGCCCCCGACTAAAGCATTCGAGGGCAGGCTGCGGCGGGAATCCAGGTGATCTAAGCGTGAACGAAATTCGCTGCTCGGCAACCCCTGGCTCCCAGGGAGGCCAACTTAGACCCTTAGCATCTCGTCCGTTTCGGCGGAGATCTCTTTAATATCGATCGAGAAACAATGTATACCAGAAAAGTAAAAGCCGCATTCACTGCGCCGGAAATTCGTGTCGAGTGTTTTGAAACGCTTCTTTTTGAGCCCTTTCAAAGGAATTAGAGATTTCCATTTTAGAAAATGGTCCACTTGCAGTTCGCTCCCGTCGAGCACTATTTTCTTCGCCCTGACCCAGACGATAAAGGCATGAAAAGAGCAAAGCGTGGCGAGGTAGCCGGTGAAAGCAAGGACAAGGGCAGCGGCAAATAAATTAGCGCTATCTCTTGCCGCTTGAGTGCTGGACCAGGCGAACCCCCAAGCCATAAAGCAGGCCAAACCCACGGCCGGAATCAAAAAAAACAAAAATAATCGCAGCATCCGACAAAGTTATTGCACTTGGTCTTAACGTCAAAGCTTTTTGTAGCATTACTGTAATAGCCCCCTAGGTCACAATCGCTGTCATTCCCGCGCCGGCGGGAATCCAGGGGTCTCTTAACTGTATGATTCTGCAAAGCACTTGGATTCCCTGAATTCACGAAACAAGTGCAACACCGATATAAGGTGTTGCCATGGGAACCCGCTATGAACAGCTTACTTTAGCCGAACGCATTGAACTCTACCGTCTGCATAAACAGGGCGAATCGATGAGAGCCATCGCC
>JBGTFJ010000186.1:0-4297 GCA_041747355.1 Burkholderiales bacterium | reverse complement strand
GCATCGGCAACCAATTGCGGGTCTTGCACCGCGGCGGTATTGATGCTGACCTTGTCGGCGCCGGCGTTCAGCAGGCTGCGCACATCCGCGATAGTGCGTACACCACCGCCCACCGTCAGCGGGATGAAAACCTGGGCGGCAACGCGCTCAATAATATCGAGCAACAGGCCGCGCTCATCTGAACTCGCCGTGATATCGAGGAAAGTCAGCTCGTCGGCGCCCTGCTCGTCGTAACGGCGCGCGACTTCAACCGGATCGCCGGCATCCTTCAGTCCGAGAAAATTGATGCCCTTGACGACGCGGCCGCATTTTACGTCGAGACAGGGAATGATGCGCTTGGCTAGCATTTGGTGAATAGTGAACGGGCGAACGGATGTGGTTTTTCCGTCCGCCGTTTACTGTTCGCCATTCATTAGTTGGTCCGCCAACTTCTGCGCGGCGGCGAAATTCAAGGTTCCCTGATAGATCGCGCGCCCGGTGATGGCGGCGGTAATGCCTTCCGCCGACACTGCGCACAGGCGCTTGACGTCTTCGAGACCGGAAATGCCGCCACTGGCAATGACCGGCACGACCAGTGCGCGCGCAAGCTCGACTGTCGCGTCGATATTCAAGCCGGACAGCATGCCGTCGCGGCCGATATCGGTGTGGATGATCGCCTCGACCCCGTAATCCTGGAAGCGCATGGCGAGGTCGACGACATCGTGGCCGGTCATTTTGGACCAGCCGTCGACCGCGACCTTGCCCGCCCGGGCGTCGAGCCCGACCATGATGTGGCCGGGAAACGCATAACAGGCATCGTGCAGGAAGCCGGGCGTTTTCACCGCTGCGGTGCCGATGATGATGTAGGCGACGCCGTCGTCGAGATAGCGCTCTATGGTATCGAGATCGCGAATACCGCCGCCGAGCTGCACCGGAATCTGGTCGCCGACCGCTGCGATCACCGCCTTGATTGCGGCTTCGTTTTTCGGCTTGCCGGCGAAAGCGCCGTTCAAGTCGACCAGATGCAAACGGCGAGCGCCTTGCTTGATCCAGTGTTCGGCCATCGCCGCCGGATCCTCGGAAAACACGGTCGCGTTTTCCATCACGCCTTGCTCCAGACGGACGCAATGCCCATCTTTGAGGTCGATCGCAGGAATGATCAGCACGTTGAACTAACCCAGCCGGGCAGCTTCATGAAGCTTGTCGGTCGCGAGTAAAGACAACGGCGCAGTGGAAGGCAATCGAACAATCGACTCTGACGATATCAGCAAAGGCTACACCCGCCATCGCGTGAAGTTGCGGAGCAAAGTCAATCCCGCGGTCTGGCTTTTTTCCGGGTGAAACTGCACAGCGAAGATATTATCCCTCGCCACCGCACAGGTAAATCGGAACGCATAGTCAGTGGTCGCACACGGCAATTTCGTATCGTCAGTCTCGACGTAATAACTGTGCACGAAGTAAAAGCGAGCTTTCTGTGGAATGCCATGCCATAAAGGATGAACCCTTTGCGGAGGGACGCTTTGCTCGACCTCGTTCCAGCCCATGTGCGGAACCTTCAGTCGATCGCCCCGCGCGTCGAGCATACCGTCGCGCGGGAAGCGCTTGACCTTGCCAGGCAGCAACCCGAGCCCCTGTGTGTCGCCCTCTTCGCTGTGCTCGAACAGCATTTGCAGGCCGATGCACAGGCCGAGGAAAGGCTTGGTTCGCGCCGCGTCTGCAACCGCTTTCCGCAGGCCGCTGGTTTCGAGCTCGCGCATGCAATCGGGCATCGCGCCCTGCCCGGGAAAGACGACGCGCTCGGCGTTCCGTATGGTTGGCGGATCACCGGTAACGACGATGGATGCTTGCGGTGCGACGTGCTGCAAGGCTTTGGCTACCGAACGCAGATTGCCCATGCCGTAATCGACGACTGCGATCATTCGTGAGGAGTTAAAGCAAACCCTTGGTCGACGGCAGCGCACCGGCCTGCCGTTCATCGGTTTCGACCGCCATCCGTAGCGCGCGGCCGAACGCCTTGAACGCCGTTTCGCATTGATGATGGGCGTTTATGCCGCGCAGATTATCGATGTGCAAAGTAACGAGCGCGTGATTGACGAAGCCCTGGAAGAATTCGCGCACCAGATCGACATCGAATTCGCCGATGCGCGCACGCGTGAAGTCGATATCGAAAATCAGCGCGGGCCGACCTGACAGATCGATCACCACGCGCGACAGCGCTTCATCGAGTGGCACATATGCGTGCCCGTAGCGGCGCAAACCGCGCTTGTCTCCGACCGCTTTCGCAAAAGCCTGGCCGAGCGTGATGCCGATATCTTCGACGGTATGGTGCGCATCGATCGCGAGATCGCCGACCGCCTTGATGTCGAGATCGAACGCACCGTGCCTGGCTACCTGATCGAGCATGTGATCGAAAAATGCGATCCCGCTGTCGAGTTTCGCTACACCCGAGCCATCGAGATTCAGCGTCACGCTGATCCGGGTTTCATTGGTGTTGCGGGTAATTTGTGCGCTACGCATCAGCTATGCAGCTTCAAGACTTTCGCTCAGGGCTCGCATGAACGCGCGATTTTGCTGCGGTGTGCCGACGGTCACGCGCAGACACCCTGAGAGGAAACGGTGGACGCCATTCAAATTTTTGATCAACACGCCGCGCTGCTTCAGACCTTCAAAAACAGCATCGGCGCGCGAGACGCAAAACAGAATAAAGTTGCCGGAAGAGGGAAAAGTCTTGATTCCGGGAATGCTCTGCAACGCGCCGAATAAACGCCGGCGTTCGCGCTTGATCTCTGCCGCCTGTGCGGCCAAAAGGCCGGTTTCGCGCAACACACGCTCCGCCACGATCTGCGTCAGCACATTGACATTATACGGCAGGCGCAGCTTTTCGAGCTGAGCGACCAGCTCGGGGCGGCCGATCAGAAAGCCGAGCCGCAAACCGGCGAGACCGAGCTTCGATAGCGTGCGCATGAGCGACAAATTCGGGAATTCATTCAGGCGCGGCAAAAAGCTGTTGTCGGCAAACGCATGATAGGCCTCGTCGAGCACGACCAGGCCAGGCGCTGCTCGAATGATTTGCGCCAATGCATCGGCATCGAACAGATTGCCGGTCGGATTGTTCGGGTAAGCAATGATGACCAGCGCCGGCTGATATTGGGCGATCGCTGCGAGCGTTTGCTCGATGTCGAGTGAAAAATCGCGATTCAGCTCGACCGGCCGGTACTGTAATCCCGAATACGCGGCAATCAGGCCGAACATCGCGAACGAGGGCTCGACGCCGAGTAATACCGCGCCCGGTTTCGCCACCGCGAGCGCCACGATCTGGATCAATTCGTCCGATCCGTTGCCGAGCAGTATTCCGCTGTCTGTGGCGATATCCATGGTTTCGCGCAACCGCCTTTTAAGCTCCACAGCCGCGGAATCCGGGTAACGATTGATCGCCGCGTCGCGCACCAGGTCGCCGATCTCCTTGCGCAGCGCACGCGGCAGTTCGAACGGATTTTCCATCGCATCGAGCTTGATCAGGCCACTTGCGTCATGCACGCGATAGGGCGAAAGCGCGCGAATTTCATCGCGTATCACGTGTTCGGGAGATTCAGGCATGGCGCGGCGGACGGTTGTCTAGACCCCGCCCTGACGCTTCAAACGGTATTCAGCCGATTTCGCGTGCGCCGGCAGGCCTTCGCCATAAGCTAGCTCAGCCGCGATCCGTCCCAACGTGTCGGCGCCTTCACGGGATACCTGGATCAGACTGGTGCGCTTTTGAAAATCGTAAACGCCGAGCGGCGATGAAAAGCGCGCCGTTCCCGCGGTTGGCAGGACATGATTCGGGCCCGCGCAATAATCGCCGAGCGCCTCCGACGCATAGGGGCCAAGAAAAATTGCGCCGGCATGACGAATTTTGCCCACTGATTGCTCAGGATTTTCGACCGCCAGTTCCAGGTGTTCCGGCGCGATGCGATTGGCGATCGCACACGCTTCATCGAGATCGCGAACCGCGATCAAGGCGCCGCGTGTCTCCAGCGAAGCCCGAATCACGTCGCGTCGCGGCATGCCGACGATCTGGCGATCGATGCTGGCGGCGACGGCGTCGATGAAGCCGGCGTCGGGGCAGAGCAGGATCGCCTGCGCCATCTCATCGTGCTCGGCCTGCGAAAACAGATCCATCGCGATCCAGTCCGGATTCGCGCTGCCGTCGCAGATGATCAGAATTTCTGACGGCCCGGCGATCATGTCGACGCCGACGGCGCCGAATACGCGACGCTTGGCGGCAGCGACATACGCATTCCCCGGTCCGACGATTTTGTCGACGCGCGGAACCGTC
>JBGTFJ010000185.1:0-4330 GCA_041747355.1 Burkholderiales bacterium | reverse complement strand
CGTGCGCGATCTCATCGCGGGCGGCAGCTAACCGGCGAGCGATTATGCTCACGTCATCGAGGCCGCGCTGCTGCAAGCGCTCGGCAAGCGCTGCAAGCGATGGCGGCAAGATAAAAACGCTGACCGCGAACGGCATAAGGCGCCGTACCGCAGCCGCACCCTGCCAATCGATCTCGAGCACGATATCGCGCCCTGCGGCAACCGAGCGTTCGATCTGCTCGCGTGGCGTACCGTAACGATTGCCGTGTACCTGCGCCGACTCGAGGAAGTCGCCGGCCGCCGCCATGCGTTCGAATTCGGCCTCCGATACGAAAAAATAATCGCGGCCCGCTACTTCACCGGGGCGCGCCGGCCGGGTCGTGCAAGACACGGAACGCTGCAGTGTCGGCTCCGCGTCGAGAGTTGCCCGGACTACGCTGGTTTTGCCGGCGCCGGATGGCGCGCTGACGATAAAAAGGCTCGCCAATATCCTCCTTATTCCAGGTTGTGGATTTGCTCACGCATCTGCTCGATCAGCAGTTTGAGGTCCATCGAAATTTTCGAGACTTCGACATCGATCGACTTCGACCCCAGAGTATTGGCCTCGCGGTTCAGTTCCTGCATCAGGAAGTCGAGCCGCTTGCCGACCGCCCCGCCATGTTCGAGGATGCGCCGAATCTCGGCGAGATGCGCGCCGAGCCGGGTCAATTCCTCATCGACGTCGATCTTGGCGATGAACATCACCAGCTCCTGCCGTATGCGATCGTCATCAGCGGCGAGGGCGGCGTCGCGCACGCGATTGGCGAGCTTTTCCTGATACGCCGCGATCATCTGCGGAAACCGCGGCGCGACCTGGGCTGCCCGATATTCCATGCGCGTGACGCGGTCGAGCAACATGGCCTTCAGCTTGTCGCCCTCGCGCCGGCGCGCGGCTTCAAACTCATCGAGCACCTTTAGCAGCAGGGCGAGGCAACTTTCGCGCAACGCTTCGAGCGTTAACGTTTCGGCCGCCATGATGCCCGGCCATCGCAGCATTTCGCCGACGCTCAGCTCCCGCGCCGCAGTGAAGGTATGTACCTCGCGCTGCAGGGCGATGAGCTGCTGCAACAATTCGCGATTCAGCTTCAATTCCGCCGCCTTTGCGGTCGCCGGTGCGGTCAAGCTGATCCGGCATTCGACCTTGCCGCGCTGCAAACGGCTCGCGACCGCTTCGCGGAACGCCGGTTCGAAGGGGCGCAGCTCATCCGGCATGCGAAACTGAATATCGAGATAACGGTGATTCACCGCGCGTAAATCGATCGCAAGCGCGCCGCCCGGCAGCTCACTTGCGGCCGCAGCGTAGCCTGTCATGCTGTAAATGCCGGAGCGCCCGCTATCCGGCATGATGTAATTTCGGGCGACCGAAAACCTGCATAAGCTTTGAATTATTCGAGAAAAGTGCGCGTCGCCTTTACAGCGGATAGACACACGCCGACAATGGCGGGCAGGCCACAAGATAGCACAAACGCATGGGCTCGGCGCCGAATTATCCCCTTCAAAGCGGCTACCAATTACTGAATTATCGTATCGATCGACTGCTGAGCCGCGGCGGCTTTAGCCTGGTCTATCGGGCTTTGGATGAGAGCGGCGTAACGGTTGCGATCAAGGAATATCTGCCGAGCGGCCTGGCGTTGCGCGAGCAGGGCGATGTCATACACGCGACCTCGGCCGACAACATTGCATTGTTTCGCCACGGCATGCGCTGTTTTTTCGAGGAGGGCCGCGCGCTGGCTCGCATCGTCCATCCAAACGTCGTTCGGGTGCTGAATTTTTTTCGCGCCAACGAGACCGTATATCTGGTCATGCAGTACGAGCGCGGCAGGACCTTGCAGGAACAGATCCAGACGTATAAGCACGCAATCAGCGAGAACTTCATCCGGCATATTTTCGGTCACCTTCTGAACGGATTGCGCGAAGTTCACACGCACCGCTTGCTGCACCTCGATATCAAGCCCGCGAACATCTACATCCGGCTCGATAAATCGCCGTTGCTGCTCGATTTCGGCGCCGTGCGCCAGACCTTGATCGTCGATGACCGGCGCGTGAAGCCCATGTATACGCCGGGCTTCGCGCCGCCCGAACAGTATCGCAATCACGATCTGCTCGGCCCATGGAGCGATATCTACAGCGTCGGTGCCAGCATGTTTTCCTGTCTCGCCGGCCATGCGCCGCAGGCCGCGGACGGTCGCATGAAGAACGACAAACTCGAATCGGCGAAAAAGCTGTGGGGTGGCCGGTTTTCCGATGGACTGCTCGAGATCATCGACTGGTGTCTGCAGCTCGAGCACACCGACCGACCGCAAAGCGTGTTCTCTCTGCAGAAGTCGCTGTTGAGTCGCAAACTGACACCGATCAAGCGGACCTTCCTCGGCAACATGCGTTTCGCTATCGAAAGAATCGGCAGCCGCAAGCCATGAAATTCACGATCTTCCAGAACAGCCGTATCGGCAGCCGCAAAAACAATCAGGACCGCATGGCCTACTCGTACAGTCATGATGCGCTGCTGATGGTCGTTGCCGACGGCCTCGGCGGCTATCTGCACGGCGAGATTGCGGCGCAGATCACCGTCAAGCGCCTGACTGATTCTTTCCAGCGACAGGCGACACCGCGGCTCAAGGACTGCTCGGCTTTCCTGTTTGAGAGCCTGAGCGACTCGCATTACGCGATTCACGATTTTGCGCTCAAGCACAGCTTGCTTGAAACGCCCCGCACGACCTGTGTCGCGTGCGTTGTCCAGGACGGCGCCGCCTATTGGGGGCACGCCGGCGATTCCCGGCTTTATTTTTTCCGTGATGCCGCATTGCTGACCAAAACACGCGACCACTCACGCGTCCAGCAATTGCTCGACACCCGGGAGATCACCGCCGAAGACGCGAGCGTGCATCCCGATCGCAATAAAATCTACAACTGCCTGGGCGGCATGTATCCGCCTGAAATCGAGCTTTCCAGGAAAACCGGCCTGCGACGCGGCGATACCCTGTTGTTGTGCAGCGACGGCCTGTGGGGGCCGCTGTCCGACGATGAGATAACGCTGACGATTTCGCTCTCGCCGCTGATCGAAGCTGCCAGTCAACTGATGGAACAGGCCGAGTTTCGCGGCGGCGACACTGGCGACAACCTGACCATGGTCGGCATGCATTGGGGCGACCAGAAGGCGGTGGGCGACCCGGATACCGTATCGACCGCAGGCATGCCGCTGGACAGTGTGACGACGCAGTTCGGTGACACAGGCGCCGGCAGCTCGGGCGGCATGGCGGCCGACATCAGCGACGAAGAGATCGAGCGCGCGATCGCCGAAATTCATTCGGCGATCAAGAAGTATCCGGGCTAGGGCGGAAAACCGAATGAGACCGAGCGGACGCCAACCTGGCGAACTGCGCAAAGTCAAGATCACACGCCATTACACACGGCACGCCGAGGGTTCGGTGCTGATCGAATCCGGCGAGACCAGGGTGATCTGCACGGCCAGCGTGCTCGACAAAGTTCCGCCGTTCCTGAAAGGAAAGGGGCAAGGCTGGTTGACGTCCGAGTACGGCATGCTGCCGCGCGCCACCGGCAGCCGCATGGAGCGCGAGGCGGCCCGGGGCAAGCAAAGCGGCCGCACTCAGGAAATCCAGCGTCTGATCGGCCGCAGCCTGCGTTCGATCATCGATCTGAACCGGCTCGGCGAACGCACGATCCAGATCGATTGCGACGTCATCCAGGCCGACGGCGGGACGCGCACCGCCGCAATCACCGGGGCTTTCGTCGCATTGTGCGACGCCGTCGCTTTTCTGCTGCGCGAAACGGTGCTCCCGGCTTCGCCGATTACCGACCAGGTTGCAGCGGTGTCGGTCGGCATGTATCGAAACCAGCCGATACTCGATCTCGATTACCTGGAAGATTCCGCTTGCGATACCGACATGAACATCGTGATGACAGGCAGCGGCGGCTTCGTCGAAGTACAGGGAACGGCGGAAGGAACGCCGTTCGACCGGGCCGCGCTCGACAGCATGCTGGGTCTGGCTGAAACGGGCATCGCGCAGTTGATTGAACTGCAGAAAGCGGCGCTTGGGTTGGAGGCGGGCAGAATCGCCGCCCGCATTTCAAGCTAGTAAAGCTCTAGCTCCACCGCCGTCATTCCGCGAAAACGGAATCCAGGCGCTTTGTCGAATCAGAAGTAAGAGGATTGTGGATTCCCTGAATTCACGAAACAAGTGCAACACCGATATAAGGTGTTGCCATGGGAACCCGCTATGAACAGCTTACTTTAGCCGAACGCATTGAACTCTACCGTCTGCATAAACAGGGCGAATCGATGAGAGCCATCGCC
>JBGTFJ010000184.1:0-9871 GCA_041747355.1 Burkholderiales bacterium | reverse complement strand
GCGCCAGCCCGCATAGCCACCAGGACGCGTCTGCTCGTTGCTGGCCGCGATCAGGTTTCCCTGCGCATCGAGGATATTCAGAAAATCGAACTCGTTCGCGTCTTCTGCCGCGGCCAGGAATTTTCGAAGCGCTTCCGGAGTTTGCGCACGCATTGCGCTTCCGATGCGATTCGATGCGGCCAGACTTTCGACATTGCTGCCGACCCCGGCGACGACGCGATCGAAATACTCGTGTGCGATGATCAGGTCGCTGCCGATCTTGTAGCGCACCAGCCGGTCATACGATTCATTGCCCCAGATCAGCACAAGCGCGGCCAGGGCCGGCAGCACGATCAACAGCGGCGACAGCACCATCGACAGCAGCTTGTAGCGGACCGAAGAGCGAAAGTGTCCGGTCAGGCGATGTAAAAAGCGCATATGACCAGTGGCGTAAGCGTTAGCGGGATGATGATGGCGTTAGAGTCGCGCCTGCCCCGAGAGTTGATGGAGGCTCGCGATCATCCCTCGCCCCACAGCGCACATTTTCGCTCCAGGGTTTTGCGCGATACGCCTAGCCGTCGCGCCGCCTCCGACTTGTTGCCGTCGACCAGCCCAAGCACGTGCAGAATGTGTTGCTTTTCGACCTCCTCCAGCATCAGATCGCCAGCGGCAGCCGCCGTGTCTGTTCGATTTACGGCGCGCTCGGGCTGCGTAACTCGTGGCAGACTTTCTGTTGGAAAATAACCAAGTATCAACGACCGTTCGATAAGGTTGCGAAGTTCGCGTGCATTACCCGGCCACGCATAAGCCTGCAGCCTTTGCATGATGTCGTGTGTGAGCGGAATCGTCGGAATGCCCAAATGCGTAGATAACTGACGCAAGAAATGCTGCGCAAGTACCGGAATATCTTCAGTTCGTTCGCGCAGAGGCGGTATCGTGATGTTGACCACATCGAGTCGGTAGAACAGATCCTGGCGAAAGCGTCCGGCGGCGATTTCGGGGCCGAGATCGCGATTGGTCGCGGCGATCACGCGTACGTCGACGGCGATTTCTCGCTCGGATCCGACCGGCCGGATCTTGCGTTCAGCCAGGACACGCAGCAGTTTGGCCTGCATCGGCAGCGGTAGGTCGCCTATCTCATCGAGAAACAGAGTGCCGCCCTGCGCATAGAAAAAAAGCCCGCTATGGTTTTCGTTGGCGCCGGTAAAAGCGCCCTTGATATGGCCGAATAACTCGCTCTCGATCAGCTCGGGCGAGATGGCGCCGCAATTCACGGGCACGAAGGTGCGCTGCGCGCGATTGCTTAGGCCGTGCAGCGCCCTGGCCGTCACCTCCTTCCCGGTCCCTGATTCGCCCTGTAGCAAAACGGTGCTCGGCGTGGGTGCTATGCGTGTGATCAGCGCGCGAAGAGTACGCACCGCCTCCGACGTGCCGACCAAACCACCGACCCCCGACAACTCGGCGACTTCACGGCGCAGCATCGCGTTTTCGCGCGCCAGCAGCACGCGCTCGAAACAGCGCTTGATCGAATTCAGAATCTGATCGAGCCGGAACGGTTTCAGAATGAAATCCGAAGCCGCGGCGCGCAGCGCGTCGATCGCGGTGTCGATATCAGCGAAGGCCGTAATCAGAATCACATCGCCGGCAAAGCCATTCGCGCGCAGCTCTTTCATCCATGCGACGCCAGCTTTGCCCGGCAGCGCGATGTCGAGAATCAAGAGGTCGAAGTGACAGCGCTCGACGAGCTGCGCGCCCTCTTCCGCGCTGGCGGCAGTCTCAACCAGGCCGCAGCGCGATTCGAGCGCGCGCTGCAAAAAATTGCGCATGCCGGGCTCGTCATCGACGATCAGAACAGAATGCTGCAACCAGCAACCGGAGGAAACGGATTCGATTTCTTTCGCCGGAGAGGCCATGGACAAAGCGGGAAGAAAAATCAGGCGGAAACGAGCAACAATTAAAGCAGGGTTGCGACATTTTGTCGAACCCGGGCGTCTTTCAGCATGGCCGCTTTACAAGCAAAAAGGCGCGGAGTACAAAGACTTCACTGCGGCAGCAAGACTCTGCAGGCGTGAATCAGGTTCGCGCGCAAGTGCAGAAAAATTGCGGTAACGAATGGACCATATGATCGCACTGGTGATTCATTACAAACAAACCAAGGAGATACGATGGCGACAGTCAAAGCGATACCCGATGGCTATCACACGATCACGCCGTACCTGACGGTGAAAAATGCCGGCGAGGCGATCGGATTTTACAAGCGCGCGTTCGGCGCCGAGGAAACGATGCGCATGGATACGCCGGACGGCAAGGTCGGCCACGCCGAAATCCGTATCGGCGATTCGGCGATCATGATGTCGGATGAGGCGCCGGAAATGAACTGCCTCTCGCCGACAACTCTGAACGGGACGACCGCTGCGCTGTTTTTGTACGTCGAAGATGTCGATGCGTCGTTCAAGCGCGCCATCGATGCGGGCGCCAAGGTATTAATGCCGGTCACAGACATGTTCTGGGGCGACCGATTCGGGCAAGTCGCCGATCCTTTCGGTCATCGCTGGTCGCTGGCGACGCACAAGGAAGATTTGACGCCCGACCGAATCCGCGAACGTGCGGAGAAAGCGTTTTCGACGGCGAAATAAGTTTTCGGCGGGAAGCAGCGTCAGAGCAGCTCTGAATAAACTCCCATCGTTGTCGTTCCCGCCCCGGGTCAAATCATTCGAGGGCAGCTGCAGCGGGAACCCGGTAGCTTTGCAAAACCCGGCAGCCAGGAAACTCTGGATTCCCGCGCGCGGGAATGACAAACTCATCAGGGGTTCCCTGGGAATACGCACGCCGGCAATAACGAGTTCGTGTGGCTCGTTTGCCGCCGGCAACGATCGCTTTACCGCAGCTTTCCGTGCTCGAGCTGCAGCCGATGCATACCCGGCAAGCCGATCAGTTCTTTGTCGTGACAGGCGATCACGACGGTGACTTCGTCATCATGCAGCTTTTCGATCAGGGTCACGACCTGATGCCGTCCTTCGACATCGAGATTGGCGGTCGGCTCGTCGAGCAGCAATACCATGGGGTCCAATACTTTTGCTCTGGCCAGCGCGACCCGCTGTTTTTCACCGCCGGACAGCTTGTCGGGCCGCACCTGCAACAGGTGGCCGACCCCAGCCCAGGCAATCGCATCGCGCACCTGTTGCTCACGGTGCGCACGCGTATCGCCGCGTGCCTTCAGGCCGTAAGCTATATTGCCAGCGATGCTGGTGCGGAATAGATATGGGTGCTGATGCACGTAGACGATGCGCCGTCGCATGCTATCGGGATAATCGGCCAACACCACGCTGGCGCCGTCTACCCGCAAGTTGCCTAGCGCGGGTTCCAGGCCAGCCAGAATCCGCAGCAGCGTAGTCTTGCCTGAGCCATTGTCGCCGGTCACGACAAAACTGCCCCCCGCCGGCAGCGCCAGATCGATATCGTCGAGAACGACGCGTTTGCCAAAGTTCTTGCGCACGCCGCTGAGCGCGACAACCACACCGCTCATTTCAGGCCGCTCATTTCAGACCACCCTGGCCTTGCAGTACCGATAGCGCGGCATTGATCGCAAGGGCGAGCGTGATCAGCACAAAACCGAGTGCGATGCCCTGCGCGAATTCTCCTTTGCTGGTTTCGAGCGCAATCGCAGTGGGCATGTTTCGCGTGAGGCCGGCTATATTGCCGCCCACGATAATCGCCGCGCCGACTTCGGAAATGACGCGGCCGAAACCGTTGAATATGGCGGCCATGATGCCGAACCGGACTTCGACCAGCGTCGTCCAGCTTGCCCGTAGTTTTCCGGCGCCCAGACCGCGCGCGGTTTCAAAAACGCGCGGATCGGCGCCCTGTACCGCTGCCAAGGTGAACACGGCCAGCACCGGAAACGCGATCACCATGTAGGCAATGATGATCGCTTCCGGAGTAAACAACAGTTGCAGAAAACCGAGCGGCCCGTGGCGCGACAACAGCATATAAATGGTCAGGCCGACGACCACCGTCGGAAACGACAGCAGCGCCTGCACCAGCACCACGATAGCGCGGCGTCCTGGAAACGACACCTTGGCGACGACAAAACCGAGCGCCACCGCCGGCGGGGTGATCAACGCGATTGCGATCAGCGAGCAGTACAGCGACGTCCCGACGATGCGCCAGAGTTCGGCGTCACCGCTGAACAGAAGGCGAAATGCGGTACGCGTGGGGGCAATCAGATCCATCGCGCCGTCACTGCCGCGGCGCTATGGAAATGCTGGCGCGCATGCGTAATCAAAGAGTCGGTGGTTGCGAGCAGCGATTTTACGACAACGCGCTTCGTTTGTTGCCGCGATAAGTCGCGGCAACGCGCGAGGTGAGACGGCGAAATGTTCTGGTTCGTATAAGCGCCGGAATTCTTCGGCTGCGCTGTGATCCACAAGAACCGGAATTCTTCTGGATGGCGCCGGTCGCGTTTATTTTTTCGCGCTTGGAAAAAACACCTGTTTACCGTCGACCTTGAAATCGGCGATCGCTTTCTGCCCCTCGGGGGACGTGATCCAGTCGCTCAGCGCTTTCGCTCCTTCATCGTTCGCCTCGGTACACTTTTGCGGATTGACAGCGATAATTCCGTAAGGGTTGTACATTTTGGTGTCGCCCTCGACCAGCGTTTCGAGCCCGGTCTTGTCGGCATAAGCGCCAAAGGTCGCGCGATCGGTCAGCGTATAGCCCTGAAGTTCGCCGGTCATCGTCAGCACCTGACCCATGCCCTGGCCCGCGGAAACGTAGGCCGCGCCCTTGGGTTTCACGCCGGCGGCTTTCCAGTAATTGTCTTCCATTTTGTGCGTGCCGGATTCATCGCCGCGCGACACGAACCTGGCGCCGCTGCCGGCGATATTTTTCATCGCCGCGATCACGTCTTTCGAGCCGCGCACCTTCGCCGGATCGCTCTTCGGCCCGACGATGATGAAGTCGTTGTACATGACATCCTTGCGCACCGAACCGAAGCCGGCTTCCATGAATTTGTCTTCGGCGGCGCGCGCGTGCACGAGGACGACGTCGGCGTCGCAGTTTTCGCCGAGCTTGAGCGAAGCGCCGGTGCCGACCGCGACGACCCGCACCTTGGCGCCGTAGCTCTCTTCGAATTTCGGCAGCAGGTATTTCAGCAGACCGGAATTCTCGGTGCTGGTAGTCGTCGCCAGGCGCACATCTTCAGCCGCATGTATTCCGCCCGGCCCGAGCAGCAAAGCGGCGACGCAAACATAAAACGTGACAATCAGGCGATTTCTCATGAACTGACTCCGGTAGCATTGGTTATCGAAGAGACGCGGGGTCGGTCGCTCGCAGTGAGTGCGCAAGGCGATGCGCGAAGCGATTAAAAAGTGTGACGAACGCCGACGCCCAGACCGCTCGGATCGGAACCCACTCCGGCGGGATTCAGGGGATTGAAACCGAAGTTGTAGGAAGCGAGCGCATCGTTATCGACGTAGGTGTAGAGCACGTAAACGTCGGTGCGCTTCGAGAAACTGTGGCTGTAGCCGAGCGCCGCCGCCTTGGCGGCGAGCCCGGCCGTGCTGCATGCGGCGGCGTTGGCTTTGCAATCGCCGCTGAAACCCTTGCCGAACGATGCGCGTATGGTTCCCGGCCCAATTTTGTGCAGCAGCGAAACGTATATCGCATCGCGACTGTATTCGGTAACCGCCGCCGCCAGCGACTGGCTGTTTTCGTATTCGAGCCGTTCGGCGACGACGTTGACCGTCGTGGTTGTCAGGAACGTGTAGCCGACGCCGGCTTTATAGCCGGTGTCGCGCGAACCGGTATTGGTCGCCGAGGGGCCTTGCAAGGCACTGTTCGTCAATCCGAACAGGCCGAAGTAATCCTGGTGCCGTTCGTATGCCAGCGCGGCGTAGAGCGGCCCATTTTCGTAGAGCACGGCGATCGACCCGATATAAGGGTTGATGTTCGGCGTCGCCGTATCCGCCGAGCGTTGCTCATTCGCCGAATAGGCGATGCGCGCCGACAAACCCGCCAACACCGGCGTCCAGTACTGCACGCTGTTGCCCTGCCTGCGATCGAATGTCGCATCGGGCGCGCCAGAAACGGGCGCTGTCGTGAAAACCCCGGGAATCGGAACACCGCCGCTGACCGCCTGCACCCCGGTTACACCGACTCTCCCGCTTTGTGTAGTGTTGCCGACGCCGAATCCCGGACTGCCGAGGATGGTGTTGCCTGCCGCAATGCTGGTGCCATAAAAGCCGTCCTGGCGCAGGCTGATGAATTTGTACGGCGTATCCCACTGGCCGTAGAACACCGTTCCCCACTTGCCGGCCAGGCCGACATTCGAATTGCGGCCGCCGAGATTGCCGCCGCCGGCATCGAGATTGAGGCTGGATTCGAGCTGGAAGATCGCTTTCAAGCCGGCGAACCCCAGATCTTCGGTTCCGCGAAAACCGATGTTCGACGAATTCGAACTCACGCGATTGCGCGATGCCAGATCCGCGGCGTTCGCCGCAGGTGCGCCAACGAGGCTGTTGCCAGCGCCGCCATCGGTTGCACCGTCGCGTTCGACGTTTTCGAAGTCGGCGTTGAACGTGCCGTAAATGACGACATTGCTGCCTTGCCCGAAAGCTGAAGTGGTGGCCAAAAGCGGGACCGCGATCAGGGCCCGGAATTTTTTATTCATTCATTTCCCCATTGATTGAGCGGCCATTTCGATATCTTTCTATGTGTGACGTCAGGTTTTTTTTGGCTCAAGACTTTCCCACTCGGCGTCCGTAAAAAGCCGCGACCTCGTCAGGAAGCGCGATCCTTCCGAACCTTCCAGTGAGAACATGCCGCCGCGCCCCTCGACTACGTCGATAATGAGCTGCGTGTGCTTCCAATAATCGAATTGCGATTCGCTCATGTAAAACGGAACGCCGCCGATCTCGCCGAGTTTGACGTCGGAATCGCCGAGCGGAAAGTCGCCGGCCGGATAACACATCGGCGAGCTGCCGTCGCAACAACCGCCCGATTGATGGAACATCACCGGCCCGTGTTTGGCCGTAACCGTCTCGATCAACCGCAGCGCGGCATCGGTGGCTATGACGCGCGGTACGGTTTCCGCCACAACTGCAAGAGTTCTATCCATGGACTACCTCGCCGCTCGTCCTTTTCACAACCATTCACACCACAGGATGGGCGCCGCTTTCGCGCCCATCCTCGTTCATCAAGACGCGTCAGCGCTTCTGCGCGTTACATCAAAAGAATCCCATCGCCTTCTTGCTGTAACTGACCAGCAGATTCTTGGTCTGCTGATAATGGTCGAGCATCATCTTGTGATTCTCGCGGCCGATGCCCGATGCTTGTAACCGCCGAACGCCGCGTGCGCCGGATACAGGTGATAGCAATTGGTCCACACGCGTCCCGCCTGTATGGCGCGTCCGAAGCGATACGCGGTGTGCATGTTGCGCGTCCAGATTCCCGCGCCCAGCCCGTACAGCGTGTCATTGGCGATGGCAAGTGCGTCGGCCTCGTCCTTGAAGGTCGTCGCCGATACCACGGGGCCGAAAATTTCTTCCTGGAACACGCGCATACGGTTGGTGCCTTTCAGAATCGTCGGCTTGATGTAATAACCGCCGTTGATGTCGCTGCCGACTACTGCTTTTTCACCGCCGGTTAGACATTGCGCGCCTTCCTGCCTGGCGATATCGAAATACGAACCGATCTTTTCCATCTGCTCGTTCGAAGCCTGGGCGCCGACCATGGTGTCGGTGTCGAGCGGATTGCCCTGCTTGATCTTGTTGACGCGAGCGACGCATTTCTCCATGAATTTGTCATAAATCGATTCCTGGATCAGCGCGCGCGACGGGCAGGTGCAGACCTCGCCCTGATTCAGCGCGAACATGGTGAAGCCCTCGACCGCCTTATCGAGGAATTCATCGTCTTCCTGCATGATGTCCCCGAAGAAAATGTTCGGCGATTTGCCGCCGAGTTCGAGCGTCACCGGAATGATGTTTTGCGCGGCGTATTGCATAATCAGACGCCCGGTCGTGGTTTCACCCGTGAACGCTATTTTGGCGATGCGTTTGTTGGATGCGAGCGGCTTGCCGGCTTCGAGGCCGAAGCCGTTGACGATGTTGAGCACGCCTGGGGGCAGCAAATCCTGGATTACTTCGGCGACCAGCAGAATGCCGACCGGTGTTTGTTCCGCGGGTTTCAGCACGACGCAGTTGCCGGCCGCCAGCGCCGGTGCCAGCTTCCAGGTTGCCATCAAAATCGGAAAATTCCACGGAATGATCTGGCCGACGACGCCGAGCGGCTCGTGGACTTGCTACGAGACGGTGTCATCGTCGATTTCGCCAAGCGAGCCTTCCTGCGCGCGTATGCATCCGGCGAAGTAACGGAAGTGATCGACCGCCAATGGCAGATCGGCTGCCAGCGTTTCGCGCACCGGCTTGCCGTTGTCCCAGGTTTCGGCGATCGCGAGCATTTCGAGATTCTCTTCGATGCGGTCGGCAATCTTGTTCAGAACGAGGGCGCGTTCCGCCGCCGAGGTGCGGCCCCATCTGTCTTTGGCGGCGTGCGCGGCATCGAGCGCAAGTTCGATATCCTCCGCGGAGGAACGCGCGACTTTGCAGAATGCTTTGCCATTCACCGGCGATGGATTGTCGAAATACTGGCCCTTGACAGGCGCCATCCACTTACCGCCGATGAAGTTATCGTATTGCGGTTTGAATCTGACTTTGCTTCCGGGATGACCGGGATTCAGGTAAATCATTCGTGCCTCCGTTGGATACTCAGAATTGAAGCGAGCGCTTCGGGTGAAGCAGCGGTTTCATGGCAAGTTGCATACCACGACCGCGCAACAACCGCCGGCATCGATAGAGATTTCGCCGCAGGCCTGGCGCGTTACGGAAAATGCGCTGGGGACCCGACCCACGGACCACCGCTGCGTCTTGTTCCATGGCGCGACAGGATGCGCTTGCAACGATTCGGTATCGCCTAAAGATAAGTGACTCATTGCATACCTGCGGGTAAGCGATGCATTTCATGATCCGCGATGACATCGCGCAAGAACGACGAGCGCTGGTTGGGTAAACGGTCATTGAAATAGGCATGCTGCTGCATGAAGGCTGCGGGCAAAGGTATACTAGCCTCGACGCGCGAAATTCAAAATATGTAGATCGTTTCATAATGCTTCAAGTCAAACTCAAGTACGCATGGCTCGCCGGTAACGATGCGGTGCACGCGCTCGATCAATCGTTGTTCGCGCTGCTTTACGCCGTGCATCGTAATGGATCGATCAGCAAGGCGGCGCGCGAGGCCGGATTCTCCTACCGGCATGTCTGGGGGTTGATGGGCAAGTGGCAAACCATTCTCGGTCAGCCATTGGTCGATATGCAGCGCGGCCGCGGCGCGCGCCTGACGGTTTTCGGTGAGAGACTTTTGTGGGCCGAGCAGCGCGTGCGCGCTCGGCTGTCGCCGCAGCTCGAAAGCCTCGCCGCCGAACTTGAAACCGAGCTGAACCAGGCTTTCGAAGTTGTGCGGCCGAGCTTGCGCATTCATGCCAGCCACGATCTGGCGCTTGCGCAACTGCGCGATCACCTCGGGCTGAGGACCGGGACGCGCCTGGACCTGCAGTTCCGCGGCAGCCTCGATGCACTGGCTTCGCTGGCGCGCGGACAATGCGATCTCGCTGGTTTTCACATCACTGAAAATCATGCGCAGGCGGTTTTGCTGCATCTGTCGTACCGCCAGTGGCTGAAACCGAAAACCCAGAAGCTGATCCATTTCGTGGCCCGACAGCAGGGGCTGATGCTGCCAAAAGGCAATCCGCGCGGCATCCGCAATCTGCGCGAGTTGTGCACGGGCACTGTCCGCTTCGTCAAGCGTCAGTCCGGCTCGGGACCGCGCTGGCAAGTCG
>JBGTFJ010000183.1:0-2879 GCA_041747355.1 Burkholderiales bacterium | reverse complement strand
GCTGCCTACAATCACACACCGCGGAAGTGTCTTGGATTCAGGACACCGGCGGAAGTATTCTGTAACCATCTGTTGCACTTCAAACGTGAATGCACCTTTCCGCATGCGCGGGAATGACACCGGTATCGATCAGGCGTCCCTGAATCTTCACCGCGTCTTGCGCAATTTGCGTATCGCCGCAAGTTGTGCGACCGCTTCGGCGAGCTCTGCCTGGGCGCGCGCGAAATCGAGCTTTGACGACTGGTCCTTGATCGCCGCTTCGGCTTTCTGCTTGGCTTCGAGCGCCTTGGCTTCGTCGAGGTCCGCGCCGCGAACTGCCGTATCGGCCAGGATCGTGATCACGTCGGGCTGCACTTCGAGCAAGCCCCCTGACACGTAGATCAGTTCTTCCTCAGCCTCGCCCGGCTTCTTCAAGCGGACGGCGCCGGGACGGATGCGCGTCATCATCGGCGTGTGGCGAGGATAGATACCGACCTCCCCCATTTCCGCCGGCGCGACCAGGAATTCGGCCTCGCCCGAGTAGAGTGCCTCCTCGGCGCTGACGATATCCACACGCATGGTAGCAGCCATTTGACTCGCTCCTGTTATGCCCCCTAATGCAAGCTCTTGGCTTTTTCGACCGCTTCGTCGATTGTGCCGACCATGTAGAAAGCCTGTTCCGGCAAGCTGTCGTAATCGCCGTTCACGATGCCTTTGAACCCGGCCAGCGTGTCCTTCAGTGAAACATACTTGCCCGGACTGCCGGTAAATACTTCCGCGACAAAGAACGGCTGCGACAGGAAGCGCTGGATTTTGCGTGCGCGGGCGACGGCAAGCTTGTCTTCGGGGGAGAGTTCGTCCATACCCAGAATCGCGATGATGTCGCGCAACTCCTTGTAGCGCTGCAAGGTGCTTTGTACCGAGCGCGCGACGCCGTAATGTTCCTCGCCGACCACCAGCGGATCGAGTTGGCGAGAGGTCGAATCCAGCGGGTCGACTGCCGGATAAATCCCGAGCTCGGCGACCTGCCGCGACAGCACGACGGTTGCATCCAGGTGAGCGAACGTGGTCGCCGGTGAGGGATCGGTCAGATCGTCGGCCGGAACATAAACCGCCTGAATCGAGGTGATCGAACCTTTTTTCGTCGATGTGATGCGCTCCTGCAGACGGCCCATTTCTTCAGCCAGCGTCGGCTGATAGCCGACTGCCGACGGCATACGCCCGAGCAGGGCGGAGACTTCGGTTCCAGCGAGCGTGTAGCGATAGATGTTGTCGATAAACAGCAGCACGTCGCGGCCTTCGTCGCGGAAGTATTCGGCCATGGTCAAGCCGGTCAAACCCACGCGCAGGCGGTTGCCGGGCGGCTCGTTCATCTGCCCGAACACCAGGGCAACCTTGTCGAGAACGTTGGAATCCTTCATCTCGTGATAAAAGTCATTGCCTTCACGGGTGCGTTCGCCGACGCCGGCGAATACCGAGAAACCCGAGTGTTCGATCGCGATGTTGCGGATCAGCTCCAGCATGTTCACGGTTTTGCCGACGCCGGCGCCGCCGAACAGACCGATCTTGCCGCCCTTGGCGAATGGACAGATCAGATCGATAACCTTGATGCCGGTTTCGAGTAAGTCCTGGCTCGCGGCAAGCTCGTCGAAGTCCGGCGCTTTGCGGTGAATCGACATCGTCTTTTCAGCCTGAACCGGGCCAGCGTCATCGATCGGTTGCCCGAGTACGTTCATGATGCGCCCCAAAGTCCCGGGCCCGACTGGCACCATAATCGGTGCGCCGGTTCCGGTCACTTCCATGCCGCGGCGCAGGCCGTCGGTCGAGCCCATGGCGATGGTGCGGACAACGCCGTCGCCTAGCTGCTGCTGGACTTCGAGCGTCAGATCGCGATCCGGCATGTGCAGGGCGTCGTAAACTTTCGGCATGCCTTCGCGCGGAAAATCGACGTCGACCACCGCGCCGATCACCTGAACGATCTTTCCTTTGCTCGTGGCTTGATCTTTTGCTTGATCTTTTGCTTGATCTTTCGGTTGATCTTTTACTTGATCCATTTCGTTTCCTGGCTGTTCAAAAAGTTGTCGACGTGGCGCGGCGCTCGATCTGTGATTTCTCTGGACGTTGCCGCGGCGTCCCTACTGTACCTGCAAAGACACAGCTAGACCGCTGCCGCCCCCGCAACGATTTCGGCGAGTTCTTTGGTGATCGCAGCCTGGCGGGTTTTGTTATATATGAGCTTCAGCTCGTCGATGACATTACCGGCATTGTCTGACGCTGCCTTCATCGCGACCATGCGCGCGCTTTGCTCGGACGCCATGTTCTCGGCGACCGCCTGATAAATCAGCGCCTCGACGTAGCGCAATAACACGTCGTCGATCACGGCGCGCGCTTCCGGCTCGTAAATGTAATCCCAGCCAGTGCGGATTTCGCCCGCGCCCTTCTCGCCTACTGCCTTCTCCCCTGCTTCGTTCTGATCTTTGGCGAGACGCCCGCCGGACAGAGGCAGCAACTGCTCCATATTCGGTTCCTGCTTCATGGTATTGATAAAGCCGGTGTAGAAAATGTAAAGCACGTCGATTTCACCTGCCGAATACTTGTCGAGCATCAGCTTGACGGTACCGATCAATTTGTCGAGTTCGGGCCTGTCGCCAAGATGGGTTACCTGCGACACGACTTTTGCTCGCAAACGCTGCATAAAACCCAAACCCTTGTTGCCGATCGCGCACACATCGATGTCGATGTTTTGCGCTTGCCACTCCTTCATTTTGCTTAAAGCGAGACGCAGCACGTTGGTATTGAGGCCGCCGCACAGCCCCTTATCGGAGGTGACTACGATAATGCCGACGCGCTTGATGTCTTCCCGCTTGACCATAAACGGATGCCGGTATTCGGGATTGGCG
>JBGTFJ010000182.1:0-2217 GCA_041747355.1 Burkholderiales bacterium | reverse complement strand
GTCAGGCTGCCTCACGCCGGCTGCGTCGCCATCCAGAAGGATGACGCGGTCGCTGAATTGATGATCAGGCTTTCGCCCGTGGCAGGCCTGCGGGCGCCAGGCTTGCGTTATCGCTACGAAGACGTGATCTCGCAACCTTCATTACGAGACTTCGCCGGCAGGGTCATCTTTGTCGGCTTACAAAAACAAGGCGAAGACAAATTTCTTGTGCGCGGCGGCGAAGAGCGTTTTGGAATGGAGTTGCATGCCGATACCGTCAATAACCTTTTGAGCGGAATCAATGTCCGTTCTCTGGGCGGGAGCGGGGATTTCGCGTTGACAGCGGCGATGGCGGCATTCGGCGCGGGGCTGCGTGTATGGCGTCCTTATTTCGCTTTGAGGTGGCGCCTGATTCTGATCGCGACGGTTATTGCGGTATATCTCGCACTGGTGGTTTACGCCTATCAGGAGTTTCATATCCTGCTCAACACGGTCTACCACGTCGGCGCTTTTGTGCTCGCTTACTGGACGGTGGGCCGGCTCGCGCGGAGGTGGTCGGCGTGATTTTCGATCGGTCAGGAATGCGCGCGCGACGGCGCACATGGTTGCGTGTGCTCCTAACGTCCGTGCTTATTTCGATCTGCGCGCCGGCCGCCTACAGCGAGGCGGCAGGCGAATTTGAGATCCGCAGCGTTGAAATGCTGCGCCACGGCCAGCGCATGCCGGCGTCGCCGGATATTCCGCAAAAGGGAGATCGCATCGAGACCGATGCGGAATCGACCGCGATCGTTCACTTTGTAAATGGAACGGTGGTCTACGTGCGGCCGAACAGCGTTGTCCGCATCGGTTCCATCTTCGTCGAAATCGGCGAAATTTTTGTCAGGGCGAGAGGCTTGTTCCGCGTCGATACCGAGATTGTCGGGGCCGGCGCCGAAAGAACGGAATACGCGGTACAAGTGCGCCCGCAAGACGAAGTTTCGGTGGTCGTGCTCGAAGGCAAAGTGAGCTGTCTTTCGCGCCTCGGAAGGTGGCCCAAATTTCTACTTGGCGCGGGACAAACGGCCGCATTTCCGGGCTGGGGATTCGCCACCCGCAGCCGCGCAAGCGGCGCGGAAATTGACGAGATCGAGCGTTGGGTTAACGAAATCGACCGAACGCGTTCGCCGTCTCAATAGCGCTGTACTGGCTGGATAACACTTGCGCTTAGGGAACGGCGGACCTGGCGTCTTGCCAGTGTTCAACGATTAATTGCAGGCTGCGCGCGCCGTTGTATTCGTTGACCTCGAGCCGATAGACCGCATCGATCGTTTCAGGAAGCGGTCCGCTGTCGGAAAACAGCATGGCCTCGAAGCTGCCGCGCGGGATCCCGGCTTCGGCGGCGGGGATCGTTCTTGCGGCAGTGTCGCACGCACCATTGCCGAGCCTCCGGAGTTTCAGTTTCAGATGCTTGCCACCGACCACGAGCTCGCTTTCGACGCTGAAGCGGTCGTGGAATGCTGGCGGCGGAAATCCCTGCCCCCAGATGTGGCTGGACAGCGCCGCCGCGCTCTCCATGCAAATGTCATCTTCGTCGAGGCTGCCGTCGGTTTCGATCACGCGTTCAAGGTCGCCTTCGGTCAGCAGACCGCGCGCGATCTCTTCGAATGCAACGCGAAAACGGGCGAAGTCGCATTCTCTCAGCGTCAAGCCGGCGGCCGCCGCGTGTCCGCCAAATTTCAACAACAGGCCGGGATGGCGTTTTGCGACGAGATCGAGCGCATCGCGCAGATGCAATCCGGCACCAGCGCGTCCAGAGCCCTTCAACTCGCCGTTATTGCCGCGCGCGAACGCGATTGTCGGCCGATGCAGCTTGTCCTTGATGCGCGCGGCAAGGATGCCGATCACGCCTTGGTGCCAGCCGGGATCGAACAGGCTTATGGTGTAGTCATCGCGCGGTTCGGCCGTTGCCAGCGCGGCGAGCGCGGTCTCCTGCATGCCCGCTTCGATGTCCCGCCGCTCGTAATTCAAGCCGTCGAGTTGCCCGGCCAACGCAGACGCGGATCGTTCGCTGTCGCTCAGAAGGCATTCGATGCCCAGCGACATATCGGCCAGCCTTCCTGCCGCATTCAGGCGCGGTCCGAGCATAAACCCGAGCTCATAACAGCCTGCCTTGTGCGCTTCGCGGCGCGCGATTCGCAGCAGCGCGGCGATCCCGGGTCGTGCGCGGCCGGCGCGTATGCGCACGAGACCGTGATGCAC
>JBGTFJ010000181.1:0-8255 GCA_041747355.1 Burkholderiales bacterium | reverse complement strand
CGGCAGCAGGGCCGCCAGGAACGGCATTGCGTGCTTGTGCAATGCCAGCGGCGACAAGCCGTCGCCCAATACCAAAGTCATATCGAATCCTGCGCCATCGGCCAGCTTGTCGAGCGCGGCGCGCGATGCATCGTCGAGCTTGCGTCCGAGGTCGGGACGTTTCAGATAAACGCCGCGATCCGCGGCGGCGCTGGCAACGCAAAGCACGTCCTGCCCGAATTGTGCAATTTCGCCCATCAACATCTCGACGTCCAACGGACTGTGCACCGCAGTTTGCGCCTGCGCATGAGCCACGCCGAAGCGCAGCACCTCGGCAGTGGTCAGGCTATTGCCCACGCGGCCGAGCGCGATGCGCGCGTCGGTGAATTGGCGGAGTTGATGCCAGGGATCGCGAACAGCGGGTGCTGGCGCATCGGCGACGCCTGCGACCTCGGAGGCGACTACGATGTCGGGATATTTTTTTGGCACGTCAGCCGCCGGTCAGCCGTGCCACGGATTTCATCAGCGGCGTTTTGATCGAAGGTAAACGCAGGGCCCCCTGCCCATCCGTGACCTGCATTTTTTCCAGCCACGCCTCGAATTCGGGTGCGCGCTTGAGCCCGAACAGCGCACGCAAATAAAGTGCGTCGTGAAACGATGTGCTCTGGTAATTCAGCATGATGTCGTCGGCGCCGGGCACGCCCATGATGAAGGTCACGCCGGCCGCGCCAAGCAGGGTCAGCAAATTGTCCATATCGTTCTGATCGGCATCGGCGTGATTGGTATAGCAGATATCGCAGCCAATCGGCAAGCCGAGCAGCTTGCCGCAAAAATGATCTTCAAGACCGGCGCGCGTGATCTGTTTGCCGTCGTACAAATACTCGGGACCAATGAAGCCGACCACGGTGTTGCTGAGCAGCGGCTGGAATTTACGCGCGACTGCATAGGCGCGCGCCTCACAGGTTTGCTGGTCGACGCCGTGATGCGCATTGGCCGACAGCGCGCTGCCCTGGCCGGTTTCGAAATACATGACGTTGTCGCCAATTGTCCCGCGGGCAAGCGATCGCGCGGCGTTATGCGCTTCGTGCAGCAGCTTCAAATCGATGCCGAAACTTCTATTTGCGGCTTCTGTTCCCGCAATCGACTGGAACACAAGATCGACCGGCGCGCCGCGCTCGATGGCGGTGATCTGGTTGGTGACATGGGTCAGTACGCATGACTGCGTCGGAATCTCGTAGCGGCAGCGCACCTCATCGATCATCTTCAGCAGATCGATGATGGCGACAACGCTGTCGCTCGCCGGATTGATGCCGATGACCGCGTCACCGCAGCCGTATAGCAGGCCGTCGAGCATCGATGCGGCGATGCCTTTCGGATCATCGGTCGGATGATTCGGCTGCAATCGAACCGAGAGCCGTCCGGGCAAACCGATGGTGTTGCGGAAGCGAGTGACAACTCGGCATTTGCGCGCAATCAGAATCAAGTCCTGATTGCGCATCAGCTTCGAGACTGCCGCCGCCATTTCCGGCGTGATCCCGGATGCAATTCGCGTCAACGTCGCGGGATCGACAGCGTCGGACAACAACCAGTCGCGAAATCCACCGACCGTCAGATGCGCCATTTCGGCAAACGCCGCGGCATCGTGCTCGTCGATGATGAGGCGCGTGATTTCGTCGGCTTCGTACGGAATCAGTGCAACCTGCAGAAACGCTTTCAACGGAACCGCCGCCAGCGCCAGCCGCGCTGCCGCGCGCTCTTCGGCGTCCGCAGCAGCGATGCCGGCCAATTCATCTCCCGATCGTGCCGGCGACGCCCTCGCGAGCAGCGTAGCGAGGTCGGGAAATGTGTAGCGCGCGACGCCTATCGTTTCCGCGTACATGATTTCGATTCGGCACGCATTTCTGATCGCAGTTCACGGGCAGCGCTCCGACCTCCATGGGCGGCGGCCAGCGGATTGCGACGCCCTCCGGTGGCAAGTCGAGCCCGGTCGCGGACAGCCTTAAGCGAGCGGCGGTTGAGGAAAGGCGAAATCGGCAAGCGATAAGCTGCCTGGCCTTTTGCGCCTTCATACCTGCGCAGCGATGTCGTTGTCTGGATTATCCAAATCGGCAGCAAGTCGTTGAAAATCCGTCCTCAGGTTATACGAAATCCCCGACTTTTTACCGACCCGCCATCCTCGGTTTATCAATTTGCACTACTACTTAGAAAAATTACTTATTGTAATTTTTACAATGTATAGTAGCTCGCTGATTCAAGGGAACAAACTACAAGGCCAAAAACGCCGAACCAAAGGTATCGAAGGAAGAATTGAATAAGAATCAGCTTCAGATATTGCTCGCAGTATGTTGTTTGTTAGGCTGGTCTGCTGTAGAAGCGCATGTCAAATGGTTTGCGCCTTTTGACACGCATACGGCACCTTTGCCGGCTTCGGCCGTCGCCGATCGAACCTTCTTCGTGCTCTCTCTGGCCTTGGCTGGGGTGTTGTTTTTAGGCTATGCGCTCGATCGATTGATCGACCGCTCGCGCTGGATGACGCTCACTGAACGGCGCCTGGAGGAACTCCGCGATCGCCTGCCGGACATGCTGCGGATCGCGGTCGCCATTTTTTTTGGCGCGCTTTGGGCCAAAGAGGGCGTCATTCTGACACCCGAACTGACAACCGATTCAACGTTGATCCCGTGGCTGCAGTTCTTTATCGCGCTGGGCACAATGTTCCGGCGGACCTTGTTTTTTTCCGGCATAGGCATCATCGGTCTTTATGTGTTTGCGTTGATGGAATATGGCGCTTTTCACCTTCTCGATTATCCAATCTTTGTCGGCATCGCGTTCTATCTGATGCTGACCGGGATCGGTCGTCCGCGGTTGTTGAGGTGGCGCATGCCGATACTGTTCGCCGCGGTCGGCGTGACTCTGATGTGGGCGGGAATCGAAAAATTCTCTTATCCGAACTGGACTTTTCCGATTTTGGAGCAAAAGCCCGGCATGATGTTCGGGATCGACCAAAAAACCTTCATGTGTTGCGCCGGCCTTACCGAATTCATGCTCGCCTTCATGCTGATTTCGAGCACCGCGCTGGTGCGTATCGCCGGAGCTATTCTGCTATTCATGTTTACCGCGGCGATTTTCGAATTCGGCAAGATCGATGCGCTCGGTCATCTGTTGATTATCGTGGTGCTCGCGATGTTTATTATTCATGGCAAGTCGCCGCTGCAAGACGCTTTCGGCAGGCTGGGACGCACGGCGGTCGCGCATTCGGGCGCGCTCGTCACTTTGCACTTCATCGCGCTCGCGATTTTCATGTTTTCGTACCAGATCGCCCACCGCCTCTTCGCCTGATTCCACGCGGGATCAAAAGACTTTCGGGCGCATCCCGCCCGGCGTCCGCTAGCCCACGTTCGCGGGGTCCTGGTTTCGCTCAATAGCCGGCCGTTTTACGGTCGCGCTTTTCGTCGGTAAATGCCGTAAATGGGTTAAACGCGCGAGGCGAGTTTCGCTGGCCGCCGCCAGCGCTAGCTGAACCTACTGAACGGTTTAGCTTTAATCGATAAACACTGAATGGCATATCAGTTGCTGAACCAATACTAGGGATGGTTCGATAACAAAAGAACAGGAAATCTGGCATGCCTAAATATCCAACTATGCTTGCGGTGGTCGCACTCGGCTTTTGTCTTGCCCATTCAATTGGCATAAGGCCGGCGATTGCCGTGGAGCTTGATGAGCCGATCAAGCCGCTACCGCTCGAAGTCAAGCTCGATCAGAAGAAAGTCGAGCTTGGAAAACGGCTGTTTTTTGACGTGCGTTTGTCCAAAGATAATACTGTATCGTGCGCGAGCTGCCACGATTTCAGCCGCGGCGGCGCCGATCCGCGCCCGCGATCCGTGGGCGTGCGCGGTCAATTGGGCGCGACCAACTCGCCGAGCGTTTTCAACAGCGGCTTCAATTTCCGCCAGACCTGGAACGGCAAAGCAGTATCGCTCGAAGACCTGATCGAAGTCGTGCTTAAAAACCCAAAAGCCTTCGATACCAACTGGGCTGAGATCATCGCGAAATTGCAGCAGGATCAGGCCCTGGTTCACCAGGTCACTTCGGCTTATCCCGATGGTTTGCAGGGTAAAAATATCAAAAACGCGCTTGTCGCTTTCCAGCGTTCGCTGGTGACGCCATCGCGCTTCGACCAGTACTTGAGGGGCGACGCGACCGCGATCTCGGACGCAGAAAAACAAGGCTACCAAAAATTCAAGAATTATGGCTGCGTTGCGTGTCATCAGGGCATCAACGTGGGCGGAAACATGTTCCAGCGGTTCGGCGTGATGGGCGATTATTTCAAGGCACGCGGCAATCTTACCGATGCGGACTTGGGGCGATATCAGGTTACCAAGCGAGATTCGGACAAACACGTCTTTAAAGTGCCTAGCCTGCGAAATGTCGCCATGACCGCGCCGTATTTCCACGACGGATCGGCGAAAACCCTGGAGGAAGCGGTCGACGTAATGTTCAAGTACCAGCTAGGCCGAACGGCGCCCGACGAAGACAAGCGCTTGATCGTGCAATTTTTGGCCAGCCTGACCGGCGAGCTCAAGGGGGCCGAATAATGAAAATCGTGCGCTGGCTGCTGGTTGCCGCGGCGTTGTCGTCGCTGATGGCGATCCTCGCCTGGCTTTATGTCAAAACCCAGGCGGTGAACCTCGACAGGCGGAACGAAATCGTGCTGCATCTGCGCGAGTTGAAAGCGCTCGATGCGCAGTGGAATGTCGATACGCTGAAGTCGCGCATGGGCATCAACAAAAACTACGATCCGATCACCGATCCACTGGTCAGTTTGCGCGCAATCGAAGCTGATCTCGAAACCGAAACGCAGACTTGGCTCGGAAATGCGTCGCTCGGCACTCTCGACAAGCTCAAAAAAGCGTTCGCGGAAAAAACGGATTTGACCGACCAGTTCAAATCGCAGAACGCGATACTGCGTAACTCCCTGCGCTATCTGCCGACCGGCACCGAAAGCCTGAAGACAATGATCGGCGAGCTTGAAAGTGAAAACGCGACCGGTAGCGAGACGCTCGCCTTTCTCAAAACCCAGGTCAGCGACATGCTTACCGACGTACTGAAGTTCAACCTGATTCCTGACGCTGGAATCGCCGAGCGACTCGTGCAGAGCCTCGCCGTGCTCGAAAAACTTCAGCCCGAATATCCGGCGGCGCTGGCGGAGCCCATGACGATTTTGCTGAACCACGCGCGCGTTGTGATTCGCCAGCGGAGCGCCGAAGATGAGCTGTTGAAGGCGCTCGCTGAAGTTCCGACGGTTGCCGCCATCGACAATCTTGGAAACGAATTCGAGCAAGGCTTCCAGAGCGCGCTGAACGAAAGCCAGCAATATCGGAGCTATTTATTCGTTTATTCGATATTGCTGCTGGTGTTGCTGGCGTATGCGGGTTGGCGCCTGACGCGCAGCTATAAGCTCATTGCAGCGATCAACAAGGATCTCAAGATTTCCAACGAAACGCTCGAGCAGCGCGTCGAAGAGCGTACCGCGGAATTGTCGAAAGCGCTGTACAGTCTGCAGGAGTCGGAAGCGCATCTGATCCAGGCCGAAAAAATGGCTTCGCTCGGGCAGATGATCGCGGGCGTCGCACACGAAATCAATACGCCGCTCGCCTATGTGCGCAGCGGCTTTGAAACCGTCGGCCAGCATTTGTCGGAGCTGGTTTCGGAAGTCATCGCGGAATCGGAAAAGCTGGTGAAGCTGGTCGGTCTCGAAAAACCACCCATTGCGCAATTGCAGGCCCAGTATCTAAAGACGCGACAGCTGCAACAGCAGTTCTCCGAAAACCAGGTTCTCGAGGAACTCGACAATCTCGTCAAGGACGGCGTGCACGGTGTCGACCAGATCTCGGAACTCGTGGTCAACCTCAAGAACTTCTCGCGCCTCGACCGCGGCAAGGTCGTGCAATTCGATCTGCATGAAGGGCTGAAGAGCACGTTGGTCATCGCCAAACACTTGCTGAAAGACAAAACAGTCAAGCAACACTTTAGAAACATACCGCCGGTAACCTGCGCGCCGTCGCAAATCAATCAGGTATTTTTGAATCTGATTTCGAATGCGGCGCAGGCGACTCCCCAGCAGGGCGGCGTCATTTATCTCCTGACCGGCATGCACCCGTCAGGCAAGGTGAAAATCGAGGTTGTCGATAACGGCAGCGGCATACCTGAGGACGTGCTGCCGAGGATTTTCGATCCGTTTTTCACGACCAAAGAGATCGGCAAAGGCACGGGTCTTGGTCTTTCGATCGTCTACAAGATCATTCAGGAACACGGTGGAACCATTGAGGTCGATTCGAAAGTCGGGAAGGGTACGAAGTTCACCGTTTTGCTGCCGGTCGACACCGAGCTTGCGCTCGCTGCCTAACCATGAATTCGCTCGAAGCCGAGTCTGAATTTAAAGGGGATTAAATTGGGATTTAGTCACAGCCGCTTGCAAATGGTGGGACGGCCGGAGGAACAGGCCACAAAAGACGCGCCGGCCGCCATCGTTACCAGGCCGAAAATACTCTTGCTCGACGACGAAGAGCGCATTCTGAAATCGCTGAATGCTATTTTTCGTTTCAAGTATCAGGTCTTTATGACGACCGAAGGCATTGATGCGCTCGAAATCCTGAAGCAGGAACGGCCGAACCTGGTGATCAGCGACCAGCGCATGCCCAGAATGTCGGGCGTCGATTTTCTGCGGCAGGCCAAAGCGGTCTCACCGAACACGGTGCGAATTCTGTTGACGGGTTATTCGGATCTTGCATCCATCATCGGCTCGATCAACGACGGAGAGGTCTATCGCTTTCTGAACAAGCCGTGGGGCAATCAGGAAATTCAAGCGGTCGTCGGCGACGCCATCGCGATCGGAGTTGAGCTTGCGAAAACGCCGGCACCTGAAGCAAAAATGGACATGCCAATTGTTGCCGCTGTCGAAAGCGATGAAGCGGTGCTCATTATCGGCAGCGACGAGGATGAAACAAGACGATTGATCGCAAGCGTCCGAGGCACCGCCAAATGCTATGCAGCGAAAAATCTCGGTGAGGCATTGAAGCTTTTGAACACGCACCACATCGCGATCATCATCGCCGATCTGAAACCTGCGGACAGTGAAAGTGTAGTGCTGCTCAAACTGTTGAAGCAAGAGCATCCGCAGATACTGACCATCGCGCTCGGCGATTTTGCCGATTCAGCAAAAGTCGTCGAGCTGATCAACCGCGCCAAGGTATACCGGTACATGATCAAGCCCTTCAAGCCCAATATGCTAGAGCACTACGTACAGTCGGCGCTCGCGCAATACCGGGCGTATCAGGCAAAACCTGCCTTGTTGAGCCAGCAAAAGTCCGAGAGCCCGACCGAAGACCGGCAGTCGGCGCGCGCCCAAAGCATACTTCGTCATCTGCAGGGACTGCGTGGTTTCTTTTCGAGAAAATCTGATTCGAGGTTTCCTGTTTCGTAGCTGAACCGCCGAGTTGCACCACCGGAAAATGAAGCTCTATTACTCTTGGTATTGGCGCGATAACCCTTCGGAAAGCGTCAACCATGTTGCCGCGTTCCGTGTAGTCTCGATCGCCCCGCAGTCGACAAGGCCGAACGCTTCGTGCTGCAAGTTCATCGCTAAGGCTTCTGATAAGAGACGATTCGCGCCCGCACCTGGTTTTTGGCCGGGTCGTTGACAAAGCTCGCCCACGCCTCGCGCTTCGATCGGCTTGGCACGAAATCGAGTTCGATCGTCGCGGTTTCGAGTTCCACGCCGGCGACTGAGATCCAGACTTCGATCTGCACATGCTCGGCGGTCTGATCGCCCTCGTTGGCTACCATGACCGGCACCACATAGCTATCCGCCTGATGACGCGGTTGACCGGTTTCAACGCTGATGATCGGCGGCCTTCCTTCGAGCGTCAATGCGTACCACACCAGGTAACCCAGAATGCCGGCAACGAGCACCAGGCCTAGCGCGAACACACTCCATTCGAGCCAGTTTTTCGGCGGCTTATTCATGTTGCAGCAGCAGCAGACGGCCGGCCGATGCGCCGAGACTGGCGGCGACGGCGAGCACCACGGTCTGGGCGATACAAATGCCGATGGCGTTTTCGAAACGGTCGAAAAACCATAGTATGGCTGCCGAAGTCGCAAGAGCAATCGCGTAAGTCAACACTGCGCCGGTTGTGATACTCAACCAAGTTCGATCGCTGCTCAAATGTTTCGAGCCGCGAAATTCGCTGAAATACAGGATGCTTGTTGCGATCGCAACC
>JBGTFJ010000180.1:0-4387 GCA_041747355.1 Burkholderiales bacterium | reverse complement strand
GTTCCGGTTCGGGTTCGGGTACAGGTTCGGGTTCGGGCGCCGCTTCGGCAACGGGTTCGGGCGGCCGCTCGACTATCGGCTCAGGCTCGGGTTCGGGTATGACTTCAGGCGGGGGTGCTTGCGCCGGTTCGATCTTTGCCGGGGGCTCCTCCAGCTTCGGCGTGAGCTCGACCGTGATGGTCGGCGTCGGCTCGATAAACTGCGAACGGAATATCGGCATCCAACTGATGACGGCCACATGAACCGCGACCGAAAGCGCCAGCGCCGTCATGACTTGCGCGATGTCGGCGTGATGCGTAAAGTCGGCTGACAACGGCTCGACGAATACGTGAGTCATACCGGCGTAATTCTGCGCGCCGCGGCCGTTTTGCACGCGCTTGATCCGTCGGTCAAAATCAGACTCATGAAAATCATTATGCGCAATTGAGGATTGCACCGTGGCGAGCAACGCTCGGCCTGGTCAACAATCAGTCTGAGATTACGGATTGGAACCTGGGACGAGCCGGTTGGATAGGCGTTGTCCGGACAAGTTTCCGGCCCGCCGATTTCCCCAATCGAAAAACCTGGGCTTTGCAACTAACTTGAATCTTAGGAGATCAATATGGCTTGGAACAAACCTGAATTCACCGATATGCGTTTCGGTTTCGAAGTAACGATGTACATTCTGAATCGCTAGTTCAGAAAAAGTCTGATTCGCGAACCAGTTTCACGACAGGTTGCGTAGTCAAGGGGGCCGACGAGGCTCCCTTGTCATTTTGGACCCTTTATGATTGCGACACCCGACCCATTCATTTTAACCGCAGCGCCTGCTTCTGTCGCTGCAGCTTTCCTGCCGGAATGACCTATGCACTTACAGGACATTGATCGATGAAAGCAAGAGTTCTCGGCGCGGCCGCCGGCGGCGGGTTCCCGCAGTGGAATTGTAACTGCCCGAATTGCGATGGCTTGCGCATGGGAACCATCAAGGCGACGGCGCGCACGCAATCGTCGATCGCGATTACCGCAGACGACGTGAACTGGGTGTTGTTCAATACCTCGCCCGACATTCTCGCGCAACTGAAAGCGTTTCCGGCGTTGCAGCCGGCGCGTAAGCTTCGCGATACCGCGATCACCGCGATCGTGCTGATGGACAGCCAGATCGACCATACCACCGGCCTCTTGATGCTGCGCGAAGGCAAGCCGCTAGAGCTCTATTGCACCGATATGGCGCACGAGGATTTGACGACCGGCAATCCGCTATTCAATATCCTCGGCCATTATTGCAGCGTGAATTGGCATCGCCTGCCGACCGAAACGGGCAGCAGCTTCCAGATAGACGGCGTGCCGCACCTGTCTTTTTCCGCACTGCCTTTGAAAAGCGCGGCGCCGCCCTACTCGCCGCATCGCAATGATCCGCACGAAGGCGACAATATCGGCATGCGCATTACCGATATGCGCAGCCGCAAAAGCCTGTTTTATGCGCCCGGGCTCGGGGAAATCGAGCCGCATTTGCGCGCGTTCATGGAGAACGCCGATTGTCTGCTCGTCGATGGCACATTCTGGACCGACGACGAAATGATCAGGCTCGGCGTCTCGAAAAAGCGCGGTCGCGAGATCGGTCACCTGCCGCAATCGGGTGAAGCCGGCATGATGGCGGCATTGCAACAGTTTCCGAAGCCGCGCAAGGTTTTGATCCATATCAATAACACCAATCCGATCCTGAACGAGGATTCGGACGAACGCGCGCAGGTGAACGCGACCGGTATAGAGGTGGCGTATGATGGAATGGAGATCGTTTTATGATGTCATTGCGAAGCAGATTGCCGCGCCGCTATGCTTCTCGCAACGACACCGTGCGGCTTCAGGACATCGTCATTCCTGCGAAAGTAGGAATTTTGTCATTAAGGAAAGATTCCGGCTCGCGCGTTGCGCGTCCGGAATGACGGAACCTACTTGAATAGCGAGATATAAATGGGTGTCGCTGAAAAACTACCCTGGAGCAAGCAGGAATTCGAGCAGCAATTGCGCGCGAAGGGCAGCCGTTACCATATCCATCACCCGTTTCACGTAGCGATGAACAGCGGCAAGCTCAATCGTGAGCAGGTCCAGGGCTGGGTCTACAACCGTTTCTATTATCAGATCAGCATCCCGATCAAGGACGCCGCGATCATGGCGAACACGCCGGATCGCGATGTGCGGCGCGAATGGATCAAGCGCATTACGGATCACGACGGGCTGGAAGGCGAAGAAGGCGGCATCGAGGCCTGGCTGCGCCTCGGCGAAGCAGTCGGCTTGAAGCGCGACAACATTACCTCGCTCAAATTTGTATTGCCCGGTGTGCGCTTCGCCGTCGATGCGTATGTGAAGTTCGCGCGCCGTGCAACGTGGCAGGAAGCCGTTTGCTCAAGCTTGACCGAACTGTTCGCGCCTGAGATTCACAAGGCGCGGCTGGCGAGCTGGCCCGAGGTTTATCCATGGATCGACAAGAGCGGCTATGACTATTTCCGCAAACGGCTATCGGAGGCGCGCCGTGATGTCGAGCACGGACTGCGTATCTCGCTCGATTATTTCAAGACACGCGAGCAGCAGGAACGCGCGCTCGATATCCTGCAATTCAAGCTCGATGTGTTGTGGTGCATGCTCGATGCGATGCAGATCAATTACGTACCGCCGGCTGAAGTCATTGCATGGAGTAAGGGGTGAGTAATTTCTATTGCAAACCCCGGGACAAACGCGGTGTCCAATATGACTGAACGGGCCGTTTTGAACGCGGATAGCGTGATCGAAATCGTGCGCCACTTCCGCCTGCAATGGGAGCCCGCGCAACAGGCGCATGTGCTCTTGTATCCCGAGGGCATGGTCAAGCTTTCCGGCAGCGCCGGCGAGATTTTGAAACGTGTCGATGGCACATCGACCATCGATGCCATTGTGAAAAATTTGGAACAGGCGTTTCCCGGCGCGGATTTGCGCCCGGACGTGCTGAGTTTCCTGGAGACCGCATATGGACAAGGCTGGATCCGCCCCAAGCACGCCGCTTGAGCGCGGCGGCCCGTTTGATCACCCGGGCAGCAGCATTCTGAGCCAATCGCAAATGCTGGCGCCCGAGGCGCCCACGACGCCGCGGCCGTACAATCCGCTCTGGCTGCTGGCCGAGGTCACCTACAAGTGCCCGCTGCATTGTGTGTTCTGCTTCAACCCGATCGATTACACGCGCTACGGCACTGAACTGACGACCGACGAATGGTTGAAAGTGTTGGGCGAAGGCCGCGAACTCGGCGCAACCCAGCTCGGTTTTTCCGGCGGCGAGCCGCTGGTGCGCGACGACATGGAAATCCTCGTCGCCGAATCGCGCAAGATGGGCTACTACACGAATCTGATCACGTCGGGCATCGGCCTCAACGAAAAGCGCATCGCCGCGTTCAAGGGCGGCGGGCTCGATCATATCCAGTTGTCATTCCAGGACAGCACGCGCGAGATGAACGATTTCATCAGCAGCACGCGCACGTTCGAACTGAAATCGAAAGTTGCGAAGCTCATCAAGCAGTACGAGTATCCGATGGTGCTGAACGTGGTGCTGCATCGGCTCAACATCGATCATATCCAGGAAATTCTGGATATGGCCGAGAAGATGGAAGTCGAATATCTCGAGCTCGCCAATACACAATATTACGGGTGGGCGCTGCTGAATCGCGACCATTTGATGCCAAGCCGCGAGCAATTGCAGCGTGCCGAGGAAATCACCAACGCGTTTCGCGCGCGCATCGGCGACAGGATGAAGATTTATTTCGTCGTCCCCGATTATTATGAAAACCGCCCGAAAGCCTGCATGAACGGCTGGGGTTCGGTATTCATCACCGTCACCGCCGATGGCCTCGTGCTACCGTGTCACGAAGCGCGCCAGTTGCCCGGCATCACGTTCCCGAATGTGCGCGATGCCAGCATGAAATGGATCTGGTACGACTCGCCGGCGTTCAACAAGTATCGCGGCGATAGCTGGATGAAAGAACCGTGCCGTTCGTGTCCGAACAAGGCCAAGGATTTCGGCGGCTGCCGCTGCCAGGCTTTCATGCTGACCGGCGACGCCGTGAATACCGATCCGGTTTGCGATCTGTCACCGCACCACCACGTTGTTCTCGAAGCGGTCGACAAAGCGCAACAACAGTCGAAGCCGGCAACCACTGCGGCGAAACCGATCATCCCGATCATGTATCGCGACGACAAGAATTCGCGCAAGTTGAGTGAAGAACTGGGCGCTGAAAACAAAAGCGTAAGCACGGTTTAAGACGCTGCTGCGCGGTATCCCGCGGCCACCCGCGCGTGTCATTCCCGCGCTGGCGGGAAGGTGCATTCACGTTTGAAGTGCAACAGATGGTTACAGAATACTTCCGCCGGTGTCCTGAATCCAAGA
>JBGTFJ010000179.1:0-2695 GCA_041747355.1 Burkholderiales bacterium | reverse complement strand
CGTTTGGAAAGTTCAGGCGGCTGATCAGCGATGGCGACTGCGTTGGGGGCCCGCCTCGGAGCACTTTACGTGATATTCAAAATCGGCGCTATCCTGAAAGCGGCCGGAACACAGGCCGCTAACCCTGCAAGGCTAGCCGCCATCGCGCTTGTCGGCGTAGGGATTGCGCCCGTGTTTAAACTGTATCTTCAATGGCGTTCCTCGTAATTTGAACGCCTCTCTGAAGAAACGTTCCAGGTAGCGTCGATACGATGCCGACACGCGATCGAGCGCATTGCCGTGGATGATGATGAGCGGCGGATTCATCCCGCCCTGGTGCGCGTAGCGCAGCTTCGGCCGCACCAATCCGGAGCGCGGCGGCTGCTGCTTTTCGGTCGCGGCGAGCAGCGCGCGCGTCAGCTTGGGCGTAGGTAGTTTGATCATAGCCGCTTGATAAGCCGTGTCTATCGCCTGGAATAGCCCGCCGACGCCTTGCCCCTGCAAAGCCGAAATGAAATCGATCGCGGCGAAATCGAGAAAATGCAGCTTCAGTTCGATCTGGCGTTTGATCGCATCGCGCTGATAGCTGTCGAGCCCGTCCCATTTGTTCACCGCCACCACCAGTGCGCGCCCGGCCTCGACGATGAAGCCGGCGATGTGCGCATCCTGATCGGAAATCTCCTGGCGCGCATCGAGCACCAGAATCGCGACATTCGCATCTTCGATCGCCTGCAACGTCTTGATCACCGAAAACTTCTCGACGGCGTGGTCGACGCGGCCGCGCCGCCGCAAGCCGGCAGTATCGATGACCGTATAGCGTTTGCCGTTGCGCTCGAAATCGATGTAGATACTGTCGCGCGTCGTTCCCGGCTCGTCGAACGCAATCACGCGCTCTTCACCGAGCAGGCTGTTGACCAGGGTGGATTTACCGACATTCGGCCGGCCGACAACGGCGAGCTTGGGATGATGAGCCGCTTCTTCTGCATCGTCGGCAAATGCGATATCGGCGAATATCAGATCGACGAGTTCCCGCACGTTTTCGCCATGCGCAGCGGAAATCGGCAGCGGTTCGCCGAGGCCGAGTTCATGAAAATCAGTGACCGCCGCTGTGGATCGCAGTCCCTCGGCCTTGTTGACCGCAAGCCAAAGCGGCCGGCCGGTTTTTCGCATCTGCTCGGCAATGATGCGATCGTGCGGCGTCAGGCCCTCGCGCGCATCGACCAGGAACAGCACGGCATCGGCCTCGTCGATCGCCTGCCGCGTCTGGCGCGCCATTTCGAACAGGATGCCCTCCTTGGCCACCGGTTCGAAGCCGCCTGTGTCGACGACCAGAAACGGCTTTTCGCCGACGCGGCCATGGCCATAGTGGCGATCGCGCGTCAGCCCCGGCATATCGGCGACGATCGCATCGCGCGTTATGGTCAGGCGGTTGAATAACGTCGATTTGCCGACGTTGGGCCGTCCGACAAGAACCAGGGTGGGTTTCATGATTCGAAGACTCAGGGTCAGGGATCGGGATCAGCGAGGCGTTATCGATCGCCGCTTATCACCCATCTCGTATGTCCCGTTTGGGGACTTCCCTACCTGACAGCGACTGCAAACAAACCGCCGCTGCGCGTCTGCACGACGATATTGTCACCGAGCGGGACAACTGGCGAGAAAATCGGGCTGCCGTCGGTTTCGAGGCGGGCGGCAAACGACCCGTCATCGAGATTCAGCACGTGCACGTAACCTTGATAATCGCCGGCGATCAGCCAGTCGCGATGAACAAAAGGCCCGCTGAGGCGGCGCCCGTTTAACTTGTCCTGTTTCCAGATATCGGCGCCGGTGGCCTTGTCGAGCGCGATAATCGCACTTTTGTCGTCAACGACGTAAACGGCGCGCGCGTCGCTTGCGAGGCCTGAAATGCTGGAAATATCGCGCGCCCACAATAGCGTGCCGCGCGAGGTATCGAAACACGCGACGCGGCCCTGGAATGCCGCAGCGCAGACCTGACTGTCATCGACGGCAGGCACACTGGTGATGTCGGTAACGCGTTCGAGTTCGGTCGCCCCGCGCGGTTGCGCAACCGTGGCTTCCCATCCGACATTGCCGTTGGTTAGATTCAGCGCGACCAGCTTGCCGCCGGGAAATCCGGCGAACACGGCCTTGCGGAAAATCACGACACCGGCGTGCGAACGCACCGTCAGCGCCGGTGTTGCGCGCTGGTAGACCCATTTGCGTTTGCCGTTAATGGCGTCGAGGCCGAATATGCGGCCATCGCCGGCGCGTACGACAACGATGCCGTCAGCGGCCTGCGGTGCGCTCAATACTTCGCTCGAAATATTCGTGCGCCACAACAGTTCACCACGCCGGTCGAAAGCCAGCACCTCGCCTTTCGGCGTGCCGACCAGGATCAGATTGCCGTCCGCGCCGACGCCTCCCGACAGGATTTGCTTGGGATCGACGCGCCACGCAGCCGTGTTGAGCAGATCGTAGCGCACCAGACTTTCCTTGCTCGCCGCGTACACGCTGTCGGAATCGACCGCGGGGAAAAAGACATAGCTTTCCGCCTCGCCGACCTTGCCCCGGCGGCGGGCCTTGCGCTCGAGCGTGTTCACGTTCGGGACCCTGTTCCTGCTCACTGGATGATGTAGATCGCGGCGAACAGCCCGATCCACACGACGTCGACGAAGTGCCAGTAGTACGAGGTGACGATGGCGCTGGTGGCCTTCTC
>JBGTFJ010000178.1:0-3227 GCA_041747355.1 Burkholderiales bacterium | reverse complement strand
CACGAGCGCACGCGCGATAGCGACGCGTTGCATCTCGCCGCCGGACAGCTCGCGCGGGAAACTGTCAGCGCGATCACCGAGCCCGACCGATTCAGCGATTGCGGCGACACGCCTATCGATTTCCGGGTGTGCGACGCCGAGCAGCGCTAGCGGCAGAGCGATGTTTGCAGCCAGCGTCAGGTATGGCAGCAGGTGAAATGCCTGAAATACAAAACCCATGCGCAAGCGTCGCAGTCGCGTCATCGCGTCGTCTTCGAGGCCGGTCAGATCGATGCCGTCGAAACAGATGCTGCCTGAGTCGGGCGTATCGAGTCCGGCGATCAGGTTCAGCAAGGTCGACTTACCCGAGGCCGATTCGCCGACGATGGCAATGTATTCTCCTGCGTTCAGCGTCAGATCGACATCGCGGAAAACCGGTCGGCCGCGTTCGCCGCGATAAGCCTTGGCGATGCCGCGTAGCGTCAGCATGGGAGCTTTACTTCCCCCTTTGAAAAAGGGGGACTGAGGGGGACTGAGGGGGATTTGAGGGCGGAGAAATCCCCCCTGCCCTCCTTTTTCAAAGGGGGGAAAGGCACGAATTGTCTTTTCTCATAAGCTCTATCGTTTACAACACACCCCAACCAGCGCGTCGACTCAGAACGGCCATTGCGAAATGAAACGTGATGACAGCATCTACAACTGCCAGATGAAAAGCCCGGCCAGCAATACCACGAGCAGCGCGAGCATCCAGTTCATGCGTTGCTGTTGACGCGCGATGCGCTCGATTTCCTGCTCGACGCCGTGGATGTGATCCTCGGAGAGTTGGTAGTGGATAAGCCGCGGCAGTTGCGGCAGCATAGCACCCCATTGCGGCGCTTCCTCGCGGATATGGCGCAGCAGCGCGCGCCAGCCGAGTTGTTCGGACATCCAGCGTTCGAGGTGCGGCTGTGCGGTTTTCCACAGATCGAGATCGGGATCGAGTTCGCGGCCGAGGCCTTCGATATTCAGCAACGTTTTTTGCAGCAGCACGAGCTGCGGTTGAATGACGATGTTGAAGCGGCGCGAAATCTGGAACAGGCGCAGCAGCACTTTGCCGAACGAGATTTCCTTCAACGGCCGGTCGAACACCGGTTCGCAGACCGCGCGAATGGCCGATTCGAATTCGTCGACGCGGGTATCGGCCGGCGCCCAGCCGGCATCGATGTGCGCCTGCGCGACGCGCTTGTAATCGCGCTTGAAAAAAGCCAGAAAATTTTGCGCGAGATAGCTTTTGTCGCCATCGGTCAGCGTACCCATGATGCCGAAATCGAGCGCGATGTAGCGTTCCTCGGCATCGATGAAAATATTGCCGGGGTGCATATCGGCGTGAAAAAACCCATCGCGGAAAACCTGGGTAAAAAAGATCTCGACACCGGCCCGCCCAAGCTTTTTGAAATCGACGCCGCGCTCGCGCAAGCTCGCAATATGGCTGACCGGCGTGCCGTGCATGCGCTGCATGACCATGACCTCGGTCGCACAATAATCCCAGTAAACTTCCGGCACCAGCAGCAGCGGCGAATGCTCGAAATTGCGCCGCAACTGGCTCGCGTTGGCGGCTTCGCGCATCAGATCGAGTTCGTCGTGCAGGTGTTTGGAAAATTCGCCAACAACTTCGCGCGGTCGCAGGCGCTTGCCGTCTACCCACAACGTTTCGATCAAGCCGGCGCCGATATCGAGCAGGGCGAGATCTTTTTTGATGATGCTCGCGATGCCTGGCCTCAGGATTTTAACCGCGACCGGCGTGCCGTCGTGCAAGGTCGCGAAATGCACTTGCGCGACCGAAGCGCTGGCGACCGGCTGCATGACGAAATCGCGGAATACCCGCTTTACGGGCTGGCTATACACACGCTCGAGAATTTGCATCGCCAGGAGCGGCGAAAACGATGGCACCTGATCCTGCAGTTTGGCCAGTTCGTCGGCGATATCGGCGGGCAGCAGATCGCGGCGGGTCGACAGCACCTGGCCGAATTTGACGAAGATTGGACCGAGCGCTTCGAGCGCCAGACGCAGCCGCACGGCGCGCGGCTGTTCGAGTTTGCGCCAGAACAGGGTCGACTGGATCAGTACGCCGAGCGCGCGCACGCGCTCATGACCGAGGACAAACTCTTCGAGGCCGAAACGGTAGGAAACGGTGAGAATCTTGAGGAAGCGGATCAGACGCATGCAAAGATTCTAACCGCCGTGAGGAAGCGAACGCGAGGTTTTTGTCCTGCGCCCTGGTGCAATAGTACGGTGGGTACCGCTATCGAAGCGGAAAAAGTGATTGACGTTCAGGTAACCGGAACCGCAGCGGCAAACCGTCGACCGCTGCGTGTGCGATGAAACGTTTACGTGCGGGACGAAATCGACCGCTTCTGGATGCGGCGCCGATCAGTCTGGATTTTTTGGCGCTGCGCTTTCCTTCAGCAAGCTCGCCGCGTGATTCGGCGCGCTCATCCGCGGCGATTGTTCCATGCGCTTTTCGAAACGCGCAACGTCGTCGCGCAATGTATCGACGTCTTGCACGAATTGGCCGACGCGCGCCGAGGTTGCAATCAGCGGCCTCTCTTCGGTCCAATATTCCGCAACCGATGCCGATACGCTCGCCATAACCTGTTTGCGCCAGCGGTTGAGACTTCCTGCGAAGCCGACGATGCGGTGGGCGGCAATGTCGCCGACGACGCGACTCAGGTCCTCTTCGACATCCCAGCGCAGATTCCTGGCGAGGAAACCGATATCGCGCGTGAATTCGCCATCGCCGCTCGCGCTGACTTCATCCCACGCCGAGCCGTCGCCGGCAGCAATACGCGCCGCGAGCCCGGCGGACAGTGCGAATGTCGCATCGGCGATGGCTTCGGGCGCAGCCGCGGTTACGCTGCCGCTGTCCTGCACGGTTAGCGCAATGGTTGTTATAGGCGAGACCTGAAACGCCGCTGTCTTGCCCACGTGCGCGGCCAATCGCGGGGCCGTCCACGAGGCGCGGCTCAGCAAATGATTGATTGCCGATGCTGCGCCCGCGCTTGAGGACAATTTCATCAGGGAATCTCTGTTAGTTTGTCATTCTCGCCCCCGATAATCATTCGAGGACAGGCTGCAGCGGAAACCCAGAGTTGTAATCCTGCAAAGCTTCTGGATTCCCTGAATTCACGAAACAAGTGCAACACCGATATAAGGTGTTGCCATGGGAACCCGCTATGAACAGCTTACTTTAGCCGAACGCATTGAACTCT
>JBGTFJ010000177.1:0-2726 GCA_041747355.1 Burkholderiales bacterium | reverse complement strand
TTTCATTCTCGCCGGCGAGCCCGCACGCGGCGGTTATCCAGCCGGCGTGGCGGCCCATGACTTCGAGCACGAACACCTTGGTCGAAGTCCTGGCCATCGACGCGACATCGAAGCCGGCTTCGCGCATGCTGGTTGCAACATACTTGGCGACCGAGCCGAAACCGGGACAGCAATCGGTGATCGGCAGATCGTTGTCGACGGTTTTTGGTACGCCAATCGCGATGATCGGGTAATCGAGCCTGGCGCCGATTTGCGAGACTTTCAGCGCCGTGTCCTGCGAATCGCCGCCGCCGTTGTAGAAAAAGTAACCGATGTCGTGGACGCGGAACACCTCGATCAGGCGTTCGTATTGCGCGCGATTTTCGTCGAGCCCCTTGAGCTTGTAGCGCGCCGAACCGAATGCGCCAGCCGGCGTGTAGCGCAACGCCGCGATCGACGCCGTCGATTCCTTGCTGGTATCGATCAGGTCTTCAGTCAGCGCGCCGAGAATGCCGTGGCGTCCGGCGTAGACTTTGCCGATCTGGTCATTGTGTTGCCGCGCGGTTTCGATGACCCCGCAGGCCGATGCGTTGATGACGGCTGTGACACCGCCGGATTGCGCGTAGAACGCATTGCTCTTTGCCAACATATCTCCTCGTTCTTTAGCGGGCCCCGCTTCTGATGAGCCGTCGGTGTGCGCGCCAGATCTGCTGCGTTGCGCCTGGCCATGTTGCTTCGATCGTGTTGCCCGAATACGCGCAGTCCGGGCTGTTGCGCCCCGAGGTCGTGCCGTGCTCTCAGTCCAGCTCTGCAAAAACCTTGTCGCGGATTTGTTCGACGGTGCCGACGCCGGCGATTTTTATATAGCGCGGCGCATGTGGCTCGTTGCTCGCCGCCCACGCCGAGTAGTACTGGACCAAAGGCTTGGTCATTGCGTGGTAGACCGCGAGGCGTTTGGCGACGGTTGCCTCCTTGTCGTCGTCGCGCTGCACCAGCGGCTCGCCGGTCAGGTCGTCCCGGTCTGCCTGTTTCGGCGCGTTGAACGTGACGTGATAAGTACGCCCGGAGGGCGGGTGAACGCGCCGGCCACTGAGGCGCTTGATGATCTCGGCATCGGCAACGTCAATTTCGACGACGTGCTCGATGCGCACCTGCGCTTTCTTCATCGCTTCGGCTTGCGGAATCGTGCGCGGGAAGCCGTCGAACAGGAAGCCGTTCGCGCAATCGGTTTGTTTGATGCGTTCCTCGACCAGCCCGATGATCACGTCATCGGGAACCAGACCGCCGGAATCCATATGTTTTTTCGCGGCGACGCCAAGCGGGCTGCCGGCTTTGACGGCGGCGCGCAACATGTCGCCGGTGGAAATCTGGGGGATGTGGAATCTCTCGCAAATGAAAGCCGCTTGCGTGCCTTTACCCGCGCCGGGCGCGCCTAGCAGGATCAATCTCATGTTTTCCGGTCTGAAGTTGGATGCGAGAGGTGAAGCGCGCTACGAAGCGCCGATTATAAACGCTAACCGAAGTTTGATTGAGAATTTTGCGAGCGCAGCAGGACGACTGAAGGTTACAGAAGTAGATGATGCAAGGCCCGGTAACGAAAGTTTTGTCATTCCCCGTCCCGATTAACGCCTTCGCGGGCAGGCCGCGGCGGAATCCAGGTTTCGCTTCTGCCTTGCGCTTGGATCAAGTTGAGTCCCGTCTCCAGGGAGACCATTACAAGAGCAGACTGTCCCGCGATTACGCAAAGCTCAATAAGCCGATCGCTGCGCGGCGAAAAGCGCGCGCACTTGCTGCAGATCGGCTTCGGTGTCGACGCCCGGGGCCGGCGGCGCATCGCTGATGACGACCGAAATACGGCGGCCGTGCCAGAGCGCGCGCAATTGCTCGAGCGCTTCGAATCGCTCGATCGCGGGAGCCGGCATCTTCGCGTATTCGCGAACGAACGCGGCGCGGTACGCGTAAATGCCGATATGGCGGTAGACCGGCAACGCGGCCGGTACGCTGCGGTCGCCCGCGGAGAGCGCATCGCGCGCGAACGGAATCGGCGCGCGGCTGAAGTACATTGCGTTGCCGTTACGGTCGAGAACGACTTTGACCACGTTGGTATCGTACAGCGATGCGGCATCGCTGATCGCGTGACACGCGGTCGCGATCGCGCTATCGGGACGGTCGTCGAGTCGGGCTGCGACGGCGTGAATCAGCCCGGGCGCGATCAACGGTTCGTCACCCTGCACGTTGACAACGATGCAGGCGGGGTCGAGTGCATGTTGCCCGACGAATTCGGCGATGCGATCGGTGCCGCTGGCGTGATCGGCGCGCGTCATGCAGGCGTGATAGCCGTGCTCCTTCACGGCGTTCTCTATGCGTTCGTCATCGGTCGCGATCCACACCGCTGATGCGCCGCTCGCGCAAGCACGTTCGGCGACACGCACGATCATCGGCTTGCCGCCAATATCCGCAAGCGCCTTGCCGGGCAGTCGGGTAGACGCGTAGCGCGCCGGAATGACAGCGATGAAAGCGGTCATTCCTGAAATGTCATTGCCGCGCTTTCATTGCCGGGATTGCGTCTCGTCGCCGCTATTCCGGATCGGACGGGAAATGCATTATCACGTTACTTCTTCTTCAGGCGGCAGCTTGCGCGCCTCGTCTTCGAGCATGACCGGAATGTCGTCCCGAACCGGGTACGCCAGCCGGTCGGCTTTGCAGATCAGTTCGAGCTCGGCTTTCCTGTAGACGAGCGGCCCCTT
>JBGTFJ010000176.1:0-3000 GCA_041747355.1 Burkholderiales bacterium | reverse complement strand
TCAACGCCAATCTGTGCGATTTCGGCGAGCAATCCGAGGCGCGCCAATACTCGGGGAGGCGCGTCGAGCCGGGATGGCGGTGCCCGTTTTCGGCCGCATAAAGTCGGCTGATACGCGAGCGGATTCTGGACGGAGCCGTCTGATTGCAGCAGATTGCGCGATATCAGCTTGCTCCTCAGACCGGGACCGCTTTCGAGATCGAACGCGGGCAGATTCTGCGCGTCATCGATCCTATGGGCGAACAAGTGTCCGATCTAACCGCTTTCGCGCGCGACGATCACGACGAATGGCTGTCATCGGGGCGCAGTATCGACTATGCCAATACCATATACCTGACCAGCGGCCATGTGCTGTATTCGAACCGCAGCAACCCGATGTTCGCGATCATCGAAGACAAGGTCGGCCGTCACGATTTCCTGCTCACGCCTTGCAGCACCGAGACTTTCAGGATCATCTACCATAACGATGCCCCGCGTCCGAGCTGCTTCGATAACCTGAAGACACACCTCGCCGCCTTCGGGATTGCCCCAGACCGTATTCCCACGACGTTCAATATTTTCATGAACGTGGTCATTGGCGGCAATGGCGAGCTGACCATTGCCCCGCCGCATTCACGGGCCGGCGATTACATAGACCTGCGCGCCGAGATGGATCTCATCGTCGGCGTCACCGCGTGCTCGGCCGAAATGTCCAACAATTACCGCTTCAAACCGATCGATGTCGAGGTGTACGGCTGATCGGATTGCGTTTTTGAGTGCGGTTTGCGGCCCCGGATGCGCCGTTCAGAAACGAAAGCGCCCGGCGCAATACCGGAGACCGCAAGGAGACAACGTCAGACAGTTTTCGTACGCTTAGCGACTGGCGTAGAGATTGCGCAGATCGCGGACCTTGTCGTGGTTCTCCTGAACACCCTGGAACTGTCGCTCGACGATCGTGCGCACATCAGGGGGCAGATCGGCCTTCAGTGCGTCGCGGTACGATTTCACGGCGACGTCTTCGCCGCGCTCTGCTTCGTTGAGAATCGCTTTATCGTCCTTGCCGGTCACCGCCGATTTGATATTGGTCCAGCCGCGATGCAGGGCTCCAGCAACGCTGCCGCTCGTCTCCACATCACCGCCCAATCGCTGCACCTGTATCCGCAATTCCTGCGCACCTTCCGCACAGCGCCGGGCACCGGCGTCGAACACGACTTTCAGTTCGCTGTCCTTGACGTTTTCGGCGCAGGTTTTGTAGCCCTGTTCGCCGTCTTTGCACGTTTCGATCAAATCGTTGAGGGTGGAAACAACGTCGTCTTTATCCATGGTTGAACTCCTTTCAGTGAAGTGGGTATGCCACCCCGAAGATGAAAGCAAACGGCATACCTCCGCGCCTGCACCCGCGTCATTTCAGCCCGCCCCTGTTACGTCGCGCGTCATCGAGCCGGCCGAGGCAGTCGGTCTCTATGCAAACGTGTATAAATTACATGTTCCTTTCCCCTCCTGCGGGCTTGGCATTAACCCATCCCCTCTGCTACGCAGTAGATGAATCCGACTGCCCGTGAAATCCTGCAACGCGTCTTCGGTTATCCCGAGTTTCGCGGCGAGCAGGAGAACATCGTCGACCACCTGATCGGCGGCGGGGATTGCCTGGTGTTGATGCCAACCGGCGGCGGCAAATCCCTGTGCTATCAAATCCCTGCCCTGGTTCGCGACGGCACGGCGATTGTCGTGTCACCGCTGATCGCGCTGATGCAGGATCAGGTGCAGGCGCTGCTGCAACTCGGCGTCAAGGCCGCATTCCTGAACTCGAGCCTCGATGCAGCAGCGGCGTACGCAACCGAGCAGGATCTGCTGCACAGCAGGCTCGATCTGCTTTACGTCGCACCCGAGCGGCTCTTGACGCCTCGCTTCATGGATCTGCTCGCACGCAGCTCGCTCGCCCTGTTTGCGATCGACGAAGCACATTGCGTGTCGCAATGGGGCCACGATTTCCGTCCCGAATATCGCGCGCTTTCGATCCTGCACGAGCGCTTCCCCCTTGTTCCGCGTATCGCGCTGACCGCCACCGCAGATAGTCCGACGCGCAGGGAAATCGTCGAGCGGCTCGGCCTGGAGTCGTCGCGCCAGTTCATCTCCAGCTTCGATCGGCCCAACGTCTGTTACCGCATCACGGCGAAGCGCAACGCGCGCCAGCAGTTGCTCGATTTTCTGGCCGGTCATCGTGATGACGCCGGCATTGTCTACTGCCTGTCGCGCAAGAAAGTGGACGAGACCGCCGCCTTCCTCACTACCCACGGCTTCCGCGCCTTACCGTATCACGCCGGCCTCGATGCCGCGACGCGAAGCAACAATCAGCAGCGCTTTCTGCGCGAAGAGGGCATCGTCGTGGTCGCAACGATCGCCTTCGGCATGGGCATCGACAAGCCCAACGTCCGCTTCGTCGCCCATCTCGATCTGCCGAAAAGCATCGAAGGCTATTACCAAGAAACCGGCCGCGCCGGGCGCGACGGCCTGCCTGCCGAAGCCTGGCTTGCGTACGGCCTCGGCGATGTCGTCACTCTGCGGCAGATGGTCGACGGCTCCGACGCCAGCGAGCAACGCAAGCGCCTCGAGCGGCAAAAGCTCGACGCGCTGCTTGGATTCTGCGAATCGATACGCTGCCGCCGGCACGGTTTGCTCGACTATTTCGGCGAACGTTATCCGGCGCGATGCGGCAATTGCGACAACTGCCTTGAGCCGCCGCAAACCTGGGACGGCACGGAAGCGGCGCAGAAGGCCTTATCGTGCGTCTACCGTACCGAACAACGCTTCGGAGCCGGTCATCTGATCGATGTCTTGCTCGGCAAAACAACCGATAAAGTCAGCCAGTTCGGACACGACAGCGTGAGCACATTCGGCGTCGGCAAGGAGTTGAATGAAGTTCAATGGCGCGGCGTATTCCGGCAACTCGCGGCCATGGGTTTTTTGAACGCAGACCTCGAAGGCTTCGGCGGGCTGCGACTGACGGCGCTGAGCCGGCCGG
>JBGTFJ010000175.1:0-1540 GCA_041747355.1 Burkholderiales bacterium | reverse complement strand
TTACGGCGGCCCGCACGCCGCGTTCTTCGCGACGCGCGACGAATTCAAACGGCAGATGCCAGGCCGCGTGATCGGCGTATCGACCGACAGCCGCGGCCGCAGCGCGCTGCGCATGGCGCTGCAAACGCGCGAACAGCACATACGCCGCGAAAAAGCGACCAGCAACATTTGCACGGCGCAGGTGCTGCTTGCCGTTATCGCGGGTTTTTACGCGGTCTACCACGGGCCGCAAGGCTTGCGCACGATCGCCGAACGCACGCATCGCATGGCGCAGATTTTCGCAGCGGGACTGCGCCAGATCGGCGTGTGCGTGACCACCGATCATTTCTTCGACACCGTCACCGTGCGCGTCCCCGGCATCGCACGGCGAATCGCCGCCCGCGCGCGCGAATCGCGCTTCAATTTACGCATCGTCGATGCCAATCATCTCGGCATCGCCTTCGACGAAACGTCGCGCCGCAGCGAGCTGAAAATGCTGTGGAGCATTTTTTCGACACGGTCGGAAAGCGTTCCGGATGTCGATCGCATCGATGCAGAATTCACCGAATGCATACCGGCGTCGTTGCAGCGGACCAGCGCGATCCTTACGCATTCGGTATTCAACCGCCATCATTCCGAAACCGAAATGCTGCGCTATCTGCGCTCGCTGGTGCGCCGCGATATCGCGCTCGATCGTTCCATGATTGCGCTCGGCTCGTGCACGATGAAACTGAATGCGACGATCGAAATGATCCCTCTGACCTGGCAGTTGTTCAGCGCGATCCATCCGTTCGCGCCGCTCGATCAGGCGCAGGGCTATCGGCAACTCGTCGACGAGCTCGACGATCGGCTGTGCGAAATCACCGGGTTTGCGTCGTTTTCGTTCCAGCCGAACGCCGGTTCGCAAGGTGAATACGCGGGCCTTTTGGTTATTCGCAAGTATCACGAAATGCGCGGCGAGGGCGAACGCGATGTCTGCCTGATTCCGGCATCCGCGCACGGCACCAATCCGGCAAGCGCTGCGATGGCCGGGCTCAAGGTCGTGGTCGTCGGCTGCGATGAACACGGGAACGTCAACGTCGCCGATCTGAAAGCCAAGGCGCAGCAGCATCGCGAACAACTGGCGGCGCTGATGATTACCTATCCGTCGACACACGGTGTATTCGAGGATGCGATCGGGGAGATCTGCGCGATCGTCCACGAACACGGCGGCCAGGTTTATATGGACGGCGCCAACATGAATGCGATGGTCGGCCTGTGCCGGCCCGGCGATATCGGCGTCGACGTCAGCCACCTGAATCTGCACAAAACGTTCTGCATTCCGCACGGCGGCGGCGGACCCGGCATGGGTCCCATCGGCGTAAAAGCGCACTTGGCCCCGTTTCTTCCTGGGCACCCGCTTACCAGTCCGGACGCGCCGGTCGGCCCCGTTTCCGCCGCGCCCTACGGCAGCGCGTCCATCTTGCCCATCAGTTACGCCTACATTCGAATGATGGGCGGCGCCGGTTTGAAACGTGCCACCGAAGTCGCCATTCTCAGCGCAAATTACATCGCCAAGCGC
>JBGTFJ010000174.1:0-4327 GCA_041747355.1 Burkholderiales bacterium | reverse complement strand
GCATCATTCACCACGACGATGCAACGGCGACGCGCGCGGCCTATGAGCGCGCCTACCGTGAAGGCGACACGCATGCGCTTGAATACCGGGTGACGGCGGCGGACGGCCGCGAACTGTGGTTGCGCGATCATGTTTACGCCGGGCGCGGCGATGACGATGTTGACGGCATACAGCGCGATCACGCGCAACTGCGCGGCGTAATGATCGACATTACACGCCACAAGGAAATCGAAGCGACGCTTGCCGAGCACAGCGAGCATCTCGAAGATCTGGTCGAAGCGCGCACGGCCGACCTGTCGGCTTTGTCGGCGCATCTCGAGAACGTTCGCGAGCAGGAAAAGGCCGATCTTGCGCGCGAACTGCACGACGAGCTTGGCAGCATCCTGACCGCGCTCGCGCTCGATGTCTCCTGGCTGCAAAAGCGCGTAAACCACACAGAGCAGCCGGTTGCCGACAAGCTGAAGGCGGCCAGGGGACTGATCGAATCGGCAGTCAAAACCACGCGCGGCATCATGCAGGATTTGCGGCCCACGCTACTCAATGACGTCGGCATAGCAGCGGCAATCCGCTGGCAGTCGGAGGAATTCGCCAAGCGCAACGGCATTGCCTGCAGCGTCGAACTGTTCGACGAGCAGGCCAAGCTCGACGAGATGTGCTCCATTTCGCTATTCCGGATTCTGCAGGAAGCGCTGACCAACATTAGCCGGCATGCGCATGCAAGCGAAGTTCGCGTCGCACTGCGTTTGAGCGATGGCGGCGTCGCGCTCGAAGTGCTGGACAACGGCGTCGGCATCGCCGCCGACGCCGCGCATAAACCGATGTCGCATGGCTTGACCGGCATGCGCGAACGCGTCCGGCGACTCGGGGGCAGGATTGTCATTGCCGCCCAGGCCGGCGGCGGCACGCGCATCGAAGTCGTGCTACCGTCGGCAATCGTCAACCCAAACAAAGCACCGGAGAACGAAGGCGGCGACCCGGCCCTGTCGTTCACCTCGCTGTTGATCGTTTCCCGGTGACCGGCCGGCCGCGCGACGGCCGAATTTCGTGCCGCGTGCCTCTGACATGGGCATGACGCGCGAGACCTCCCGAAAGAGCCGGTGATTTTCTACCAGATTCCTGCTTGCGCAGGAATGACGGTATCCCTCCGACGGACCGGCATCGTGCTTTCTCCCCCTTGAAAAAGGGGACGGCGCGCAACGGCGGGGGGGATTTAGGGTCTCTGCGTGCGACAGATACGCCCCCGCGCCGCTCATTGTCCTTCTATCGCAATCGCGCCTTGATCGAATCGCATGCAAGTCATAGGACATCGCGGCGCCGCCGCGCTTGCACCCGAAAACACACTGGAAAGTTTCGACGCGGCGCTTGCCTCGGGTGTGGACGCCATCGAAACCGACGTTCGCGCGACCAGCGATGGCGAGCTGATTCTGATGCACGACAAGCTGTTAGACCGCACGACCAATGGCTCAGGTCTGGTACGCGATACGCCCTGGCAGGCGATCGAAAATCTCGACGCCGGATCGTGGTTCGACACCAAATTTCGCGGCGTCAAAGTACCGCGGCTGATCGAGGCGCTACAGCGCTACGGAGCGCGAACCGAGCTGATTCTGGAAATTAAGTCCGCGAAATGCGCCAAACCTGCGTTGCGGATGGTGTGTAAACAAAGCCTGATCGAACGCGTCACGTTTACTTTGTTCGATCTCGCGCCGCTTCGAAAAATCAAAGCCAAAGAGCCGGCCGCCAAGGTTGGATTTCTGGCGTCTACCACCGATGCAGCGAGCGTCGCCGCGGCGCTCGCCGCGGGTGTCGATCAGTTCTGTCCCGCTGCAAGCGCGCTTACCACGGCGCTGGTCTGCCAGTGGCAAGCGCTCGGCTTCGAGGTCAGGGCGTGGGGGGTCAAGGATGCCGGGCTCATGCACGCGGCAATCGCCGCCGGGGTCGACGGCATGACGGTCGATGCACCCGGCCCGCTATTGCAGGCACTCGGTCGCTTGCGACGAAAGTAGCGCTTCAATTTCCGCGATGCCGCGCGCGGTTGCGCGGCCCGAGCGTGGCTGATGTACGCTGTAATGCAGTACGCATTCGCGCCGCTCTGCGTGGTGATCCTGATGCAGATTGGCGGCGACGAGGCGATGCAATTCCCGCCCGTCATCGCAGATGTCGCCGCACTGCCAGAGGTAAGTCGCGGCATCCATGTCCGGGCTAGCATGCAGCACGCCGGGCTGGGGATTCAGAAACACCATCGGCCGGCCGAAATACAGCCATTCATAACCTGACGCGGAAATGTCGCCGACGAAAATATCGGCCTGCGCGAACCACGGCATGACGTTGCCGGAGCGCACCAGCTCAATGCCCGGTGTTTGCTGCAATCGCTCAACCAGACCGGCATCGAAAAATTCGCGCGCCGGATTGAAGATGTTCGGGTGCGGTTTGACGATGAGGTTGTAATCCTTGGCGAGGCTGGCGATGACGCCGGCATTATCGAGAAAAATTTCCAGCGAGCAGAAACCGCCCTTGCGCCAGGTCGGGCAATAAATCACCGTCTTTTTGCCGTTGGTGTAGCGCTTTGGAAGGGCAGGGATGCGATCGAACTTCGGGTAGCCGACCATCGTCCAGCGCATATCGCGATTGCGCTCATGCCGCTGCAGCCGATCGACCTGACGCTGCCCGGCGCACAGGCATAAGCGGTAATCGCTGAAATCGCGCTCGTAGGTAAACGGCTTGTCCGAGATGCCGTGAAAGATCTGCACCACGTGCGCGCGGCTCTTGATTTCCTGATCGCGTATATGCGTCGGCGTCAGCACCAGATCGTAGTCGTCGAGCGCGCAATCGTCGGTGAACAGGGACGCGTAGCCCGAGTATTCGGAAAACCTGGCGCAACCCGGCTCCAGATCGCGCACGATTAGCCGGTTCGTGCATCCGGCGCGGCCGATGAAATAATCGAGATAAGGCTTGAGCGCGGCGAAGTAATGCAGATCGCCGCAATGCCTCACGTACCAGCCAATCCGCCGTGACGTTGACGCTGGATTCAGAGCAACCACTCGCTTTCGTCTTCCATGATGCGCGCTGTTGCCTTGACCGTTTCGTCGATATGCGCAACCCACCCGGCAGGCAATGCCCGCAGTGCGGATATTTTTGCGCGCATCAAGAGAGCGATGGCGATATGCCAACGCAGCCGTTGCCGATCGAGCGGCCGGGCAACGGCTTTAGCATAAGCGCCTAACAGGATATGCAAATGACGAAGCGCGCTCGCCGGGTCGGTGTTTCGGCACAGCGACAGATATATCAGGTGCGCTGCGAGCCGGCCGACGTCGTAGAGCGGATCGCCCGCCGCGAGATCGTCCCAATCGACGATGCTGACTGCATTGGAAGCTATCAGTATCTGATCGCCGAACAGGTTGGCATGGATCGGCGTTGTTTCGCTGAACACGAGGTCGCGCCTGAGCGCCGCGATCCAGGCCAGCAGCGTATCCATCGACGGCGCCAACGCGGGCAGGGCCGATGTGACATCGGTCATCGCCAGCGACAAAGCCGCCATCTCGCTTTCGGGGCTCCAAGCCGTCGACGGCGCTATGCCACTCGAATGAAGACCGGCGAGGGCCTGCGCGACTGCGGGAAGCGCACGCACGATATTAACGCAGCCACTGGTCAGTTGCGCGCCGGGCATTTCGCTCATCACGACCGCGCGCCTCAGCGCATCGTGCAGCAGCAGGCGCGGCGGTTCGAAGTTCAAATGTTCGCTCGCCGCCTTCGTCATCAGCGCGAGATTGGCCGCTGCCGTCTTGTCCTCGCCTGGACCGTAGAGTTTGATGTAGACCGTCGGGCCAGGCGCGTAACGGAACAGGGCGCGCTTGCGCGGCACATAGCGAATCAATTCGGGTCTGACCTCAAAGCTATCATCGAATCCCAAATCCCGTCGGTGCTCGGCGAGAAACTGTCTGAATTTGGCCGCGCTTAAAAAATACTGTATGGCATCGAGTTTGGGGCCATTCGGCAGCGACCAGGCGACGGCCTGGAAATCTTCGAGTAGCGCAACCGCCGGCCCGTAGCTCGGCAATGCCTGCGCGCCGGCTGCCTGCGCATATTTTTCGCGCGCGCGCTCAGTCGATCTGTAGATATTGATGAACAGGAACTGCGTTTGTGCGCGTTCGGCAGCTTTGCAACCGAGGACGGCTTCAACAACGACACGGGCGCGGCCAAAAGGCTTGTAATGGATTTGGGTAATACGCGCGCACACGATGGCCGGCGCGGGCTGCGCTGAACGCAGCGCCGCTTGCGACCACGCGCGCTCTATCAGTCGTTGCAGCCTGCCGGGCGCGCGCAGCAACGC
>JBGTFJ010000173.1:0-3844 GCA_041747355.1 Burkholderiales bacterium | reverse complement strand
GCCCAATTGCGCCTCGATTACAGCCGCATCCGCGCGCCGATCGCGGGGCGCACCGGCAGCCTTACGGTCAAACCGGGCAACCTCGTGACTGGCGGCGCCAGCGCGAGCGGCGATGCGCTCGTCGTCATCAACAGCGTGTCGCCGATCCTCGTCGCGTTCACACTGCCGCAGCGGTATTTCGACGAGGTTCGCCGTTACCAGAAATCGAACGATCTTGTCGTCGAGATCAGCCGCGAGGCCGATGGCGCCGCGATTGCGGAAGGCAAGCTCGTTTTTATCGACAACAATGTCAACGCACAGACCGGCACCATCCTGCTGAAAGCGCGCTCGGAAAACAAGGACGAAGAGCTGTGGCCCGGGCAGTTCGTGGCTGTGCGGCTGATTCTGAAAACCGATCCGAACTCGGTCGTCGTGCCCGAAGTCGCCGTTCAGCCGGGGCAGCAAGGCAGCTTCGTCTACATCGTCAAGGACGGTATCGTGGTCCGCCAGCCGATCAAGGTTTCGCGCCAGATCGGTAATTCCATTGTCATCGCCGAAGGTTTGCGCGGCGGCGAGCAATTGATTACGGAAATTCCGCAAAACCTGAAAGCGGGGGACAAGGTTGATGTGAGCGGGACGGTGCGGCAAACCGGCGTTGTCGCAAGATGACGCGCCGCGATCGATCCGCATGGCAGTTACCTCCCCCTTTGAAAAAGGGGATCGAGGGGGATTCAAAGTGTCCGCGAGTACGACGCAGCGCAAATCCCCCCTGCCCCCCTTTTTTAAAGGGGGGTTCGCGCTGCCGAGACGATGCAGCCGACATCAGTTCGAGACCTCCCCCTTTGAAAAAGGGGGATCGAGGGGGATGAAAGTGTTTGCGGACTGCGATGCACCGTAAATCCCCCCTGCCCCCCTTTTTCAAAGGAAGGTTCGAGCACGGCCGTTTTTTCGGGGGCTTTAGCCCCGCGATCTTTTGCATGAAGAGAAAATCGACGACGATGTCCAGATGAATCTCTCTCGCACTTTTATCGAACGCCCGGTCGCGACTTCGGTGCTGATCGCGTGCCTGTGCCTGTTCGGCTGGTTTGCGTTCCGTTCGCTGCCGGTCAACGATTTGCCCAACGTCGATTTTCCCACGCTGTCGGTGACGGCGAGCCTGCCCGGCGCTTCTCCCGAGACGATGGCGACTTCGGTAGCGACGCCGCTCGAACGGCAGTTCAGCACCGTCGCCGGCCTGGAAACGATGAATTCGACGAGCAGCGCCAGCTCGACGCGCATCACTTTGCAGTTCGATTTGTCGCGCGATATCGACGCCGCGGCGCAGGACGCGCAGACGGCAATTTCGCAGGCGCTGCGGCGGCTGCCGGATGGCATCGATCCGCCGCAACTGCGCAAGGTCAATCCGGCCGACAGCCCAATCCTGTATCTGGCCTTGACCGCGAAAGACTTGCCGCTGCCGGATCTCGACCGCTTCGCCGATACGCGGATCGCGCAGCGGCTGTCGATGCTGGGCGGCGTCGCGCAGGTCCTTGTTTACGGTTCGCAGAAATATGCGGTGCGGCTTTATGTCGATCCGAACGCGCTCGCCAAACGCAATCTGAGCCTCGATCAGATCGTGCAGTCGGTGCAAAACGCCAACAGCAATCTACCCGCCGGACAGCTCCAGGGCTCGGTGCGCAACTACACGGTGACGGCCGACGGCGGGCTGAGCCGCGCCGCTGATTTCAATCCGCTGATCGTCGCTTTTCAGAATGGCGCCCCGGTGCGTTTTTCCGATATCGGCCGCGCCGAAGACAGCGTCGAGAACAACAAGGCGCTGAGCTGGTTCAACGGCGAACGCTCGATCATCCTCGCCGTGCAGCGTCAGCCGGGCGCCAATACCGTCGAAGTCGTCGAGAGCATACGCGCGCTGCTGCCGGAAATGCGGCGCGAGCTTCCGGCCGGCGCCGGGCTCGACGTGTTGTTCGATCGATCCGAATTCATCAAGGCGTCGATCCATGAAGTCAATTTCACGCTGGTGCTGGCGATCGTTCTGGTGGTCGGCGTAATCCTGTTGTTTCTCGGCAATCTGCGCGCAACGCTAATCACTGCGCTGATCCTGCCGGCTTCCGTTCTCGGTACGTTCACGGTCATGTATCTGCTCGGCTACAGCCTGAACAATCTGAGCCTGATGGCGCTGACCCTGGCCGTCGGCTTCGTCGTCGACGACGCCATCGTCGTGCTCGAAAACATCACGCGCCATGTCGAAATGGGCAAGGACCGCATGCGGGCAGCGCTCGATGGCACGCTTGAGATCGGCTTCACGGTTTTGTCGATGACGGTGTCGCTGGCTGCGGTATTCATTCCGATTCTGCTGATGGAGGGCGTGCTCGGCCGCTTGTTCACCGAGTTCGCCGTGACTGTCGGCGTTGCCGTGTTGATGTCGGGCGTGATCTCGCTGACCTTGACGCCGATGCTGTGCGCCCTTTTTCTGCAGCCGACGCATAGACATTCGAGCGGTTATGCCGCACTCGAACGCGGCTTCGATCGTATCCGTAACGGCTATGGCGACAGCCTGCGCTGGACCATGCAGCATCGCGGCGCGATGCTGCTGGTATCGGTCGCCATTCTCGCGGCGACCGCCTGGCTCGCGGTCGTAGTGCCAAAAGGATTCATTCCGCGCCAGGATACCGGCATGATCAGCGGCAGTACGCGAGCGCCGGAAGGATTGACGTTCGACGAACTCGCCGTTCGACAACGGGCAGTCGCCGAAATCGTCAGCAGGAATCCCAACGTCGAAGCGCTGATGTCGACCGCGGGGCAAGGCGGTGGCGGCACCGCGGGCAACAATATAGGCCGCCTGATCGTGCGGCTGAAACCGAGCGATCAGCGCGAAGCGACCGCCGACGAAGTCATCGCACAATTGCGCGAGGCCACAAGCGGCGTGCAAGGCATGCAGTTGTTCATGCAGAATCCCGCCGCGATCAACGTCGGCGGCATGATCAGCAACAGCGAGATTCAGTTCGTGCTAATGGCGGCAGACCTCAAAACACTTTACAGCTCGGCGCAAGCCTTCGAAGCGAGTTTGCGCGAGCGGCCACTGTTTCAGGACGTCAGTTCCAGCCTCGAACTGCGCAACCCCGAAATCAAGGTGCATATCCTGCGCGATCGCGCAGCGACGCTCGGCGTCACGCCGCAGCAGATCGAATCGGCGCTTTACAACGCCTTTGGCGGCCGCGAAGTCAGCGCGATTTACGGCGAGACCGACCAGTACACCGTGCTTCTCGAACTCGACAAGCCGTTCCAGACCGATATAAATTCGCTCTCCGCGCTATACGTGCAAAGCGCCAGCGGAACGCTGGTGTCGCTCGGCAATGTGGCGGAGATCGAAAGCGGCGTCGGCCCGCTGTCGATCAGTCATTATGGCCAACTGCCGGCGGTTACGATTTCTTTCAACGTCGCTGCCGGCGCATCGGTCGGCGAAGCTGTGACGGTCGCTGAAGAGCTCGCGCGCGAAACCTTGCCGGCGGGCGTCAGTTCGAGCTTCGCCGGCAGCGCCAAAGTATTTCAGGAATCGCTGCGGACCTTGCCGCTGCTGCTGCTGATTACGATCGTCGTGATCTTCATGATCCTGGCGATTCTGTACGAGCATTTCGGCCATCCGCTGACTATCCTGACCGCGCTTCCACTTGCCGGATTCGGCGCGCTCGTGATGCTGCTGCTGTTCGATCAGCAGCTCAATATCTTCAGCTTCGTCGGCATCATCCTGCTGGTCGGACTGGTCAAGAAAAACGGCATCATGATGGTCGATTTCGCGTTGCAACTGCAGCGCGAAAAAAATCTGGCGCCGTCGGACGCGATCGTCGAGGCAAGCATCGTCCGCTTC
>JBGTFJ010000172.1:0-2149 GCA_041747355.1 Burkholderiales bacterium | reverse complement strand
CCTTCGACCGTTTGTCCACATGCCACGCATTTTCGATAACATCGATCAGTCGCTTCTGCCGGCTCTTCGTGAGACGCTCCTGCTGGCCGATCGCGCCGATTTCTGCGTCGGCTACTTCAACCACGACCTGGAAACGCTGATCATCTGCCCCAAGAATCTCGTCCCCATGTGGGAGCGCTACCGCACCGAATACGGCTTGCGCGGCAGGGTCATGTCGATCACTCAAATCACTCACGGCACCAAGGGGTTGAAGGAACTCAAGAAGCCGTACCGCCTGGTGTTGATCGACGAACGCCACAATCGGCGTAACCGCGAGGGCCGGCGCGACAAAGCCATCGCCGATTACGTGCGCGGCTGCGATGCCAAGGTTATCCTGCTGACGGCAACGCCGTACAACAAAACACTGACCGATTTGTCCAGTCAGTTGCGCCTGTTTATCGATCCCGCCGCCAACCTCGGCATACGTCCCGAGCGCTACATGCGCAAAGCTGGCCTGACCGACGCGCAATTCGAGCGCAAGCATCAATGCCCGCCGCATTCAATTCTGGCGATGGAAAAGAGCGATGAGTTCGACGATTGGCGCGAGCTGATCAGGCTGTACATGGTGCGCCGAACGCGCAGCTTCATCATCCAGCACTACGCGGACAAAGACGCGAAAGGCCGCGCATATATCACCGATCGCGAAGGTAAGCGCCGTTACTTCCCCACGCGCAAGCCCTTGTCGCTCAGGTTTGCCATCGACGACGCCGACACCACTGATCGCTACGCGCAACTTTACTCGCCGCATGTCGTGGACGTCATCAACGAACTGCACCTGTCGCGCTACGGTCTCGGCAACTATGTCGATCCGCTAGCTTATAAAGCCGCCAGCCCCGCGGAGCGCAAGCAACTCGACGATTTGAGCAAGGCCGGCAAGCGGTTGATGGGCTTCTGCCGCACCAATTTATTCAAGCGGCTCGAATCGAGCGGCTTTTCATTCCTGCAATCGCTGCAGCGGCACGTGTTGCGTAACGAAATCTATCTGCACGCGATCGCTAACGATCTCGATCTGCCGATAGGCGTACTGGACGCCGGGCTGCTCGACGCCGAACGCGTCGATGAGGACGCCGAAGGTCTGCAGACCGAACTCGAAGATCTGCTCGATGGCATTGTCGAGGAGGCAACTGGGAACGAGGCGACGTCTGCCGCGGCGGTTTACCAGCAATATCACACCGAGTACAAAAAGCGTTTCAAATGGGTGCGCCCGGCGCTGTTCAAGCCGATGCTCGCCGACCACCTCGCCGCCGACACGTCAGCGTTGAGAGAATTGCTCGCGAAACATGGCACGTGGAAAGCCGAGAATGACCGCAAGCTCGCCGAGTTGAAACAGCTCGTCACGAAACGTCACGGCAAGGACAAAGTCCTGGTGTTCACCCAATTCGCCGACACCGCGCGGTATCTGGCGCGCGAGCTGCAAGGCACCGGCGTAACGCATCTCGAAGCCGTCACCGGTGCGAGCGGCGATCCCTACGCAATCGCTTGTCGCTTTTCGCCAATTTCCAACGAGCGCAAGTCTGACAAAAACCACGATGTGCGCGTCCTGATCTCCACCGACGTGCTGTCCGAAGACAAAATCTGCAAGATTGCTCGGTAGTGGTCAACTTCGATCTGCCGTGGGCCATCATTCGCCTGATCCAGCGCGCCGGCCGCGTCGACCGCATCGGGCAGCAAGCCGAAGAAATCCTCTGCTATTCGTTCATCCCCGCCGACGGCGTCGAGCGGCTCATCAATCTGCGCGCGCGTATCACGCAGCGCCTGAAAGAAAACGCTGAAGTCGTCGGCGCCGACGAAGCGTTTTTCGAAGATGAGGAAACCACCGCGCTGCGTAGCCTTTACTCCGAGGCGCTCGGCGCTTTGGATGAAGCCGATGATGAAGTCGATCTCGCGTCCTATGCCTGGCAAATCTGGAAGCAGGCGACCGAAAATGATCCCGAACTCGCGCGCGCGGTCGAGGCCTTGCCGGCCGTCGTCTACTCCGCGAAATCTTTTGTGCTCGACACCGCTAAATTCCCGCTGCTGCTAAACGCTGCCGAAAATGGCGCGCTGGTTTACGTGAAATCGCCCGAGGGCAACGACCATTTGACATGGATTAGCGGGAAGGGCGAGACCG
>JBGTFJ010000171.1:0-4019 GCA_041747355.1 Burkholderiales bacterium | reverse complement strand
CGCATTTTTCCGGTTGCGCATGATCTGGCCATCGCGCTCCATCGCAGCCAGACGGCGGCCGAACACCTCGACTTCGCTGTCGTCTATTTCCAGGATAGCGGCGAGCTTCTCGGCGGGCACCGGCACACCCTGCTCGGCCAGCATTTGCAGAATGTATTCGCGGCTCGGCAGCGCGTTGTCATAAATCTCGCGTTCGCGGGCGAGATGCGGATCACGTGCGCGGACCAGGCCTGCAGCCGGGTTCTCCTTCCTGCTCGGGCGCCGTGCATCGGCCTCGAAAACCTGCGCATCCTCGCTGATTGCGCTGGCGCCAGCGCTGCCGCGAACGTTCGATTTGCCGCGCAATTTTTCGCTTTTGGTTGCTCGCCGCGAAGGTTCTCGCACTGCCGAGCTTCGTTTCGTTTGCGCGCGTGGGGAGCGCGCTTTCTCGATTGACAATAGATGCCCTTTCCTATTAGATTTGCATGCCTTGCCGAGATGGCGGAATTGGTAGACGCACCAGGTTCAGGTCCTGGCGGTGGCAACACTGTGGAGGTTCGAGTCCTCTTCTCGGCACCAGCGCAAGACAGTTTCGCCGCGTGCTCGAAATGCTCGCCGTTTCGCTCCAGCATCGTTGCCGGAAGTCCCTGGTGCCCGGTTTTCAGTCACTGTTCTCAGCTACTCGATGCCGTTCCGGCGAGTGCGTTTCGCTCACGCGTCCGCAAACGGATGGCGCAATACGATCGTCTCTCCCCGTCCGGGTCCGGTCGAGATCATCGCAACCGGCACTTCGCAGATTTCTTCGATGCGCGTTAAATAATCGCGCGCCGCCTGCGGCAGTTGCTCGAGCTTTTTCAGCCCGACCGTGCTCTCGCTCCAGCCTTCGATTTCTTCGTAGAGTGGTTCGCAGTTTGCAATCGATTCGGCGCCGAACGGCAGGATATCGGTTTCGGCGCCGTCCAAACGATAACCGATGCCCAGTTGCAGCGTCTCAACGCCATCGAGCACGTCGAGTTTGGTCACGCACAAGCCCGAGACGCCGTTGATCTGAATTGAACGCTTCAGCGCCGCCGCATCGAACCAGCCGCAACGCCGCGGACGTCCCGTGGTCGCGCCGAACTCATTGCCGCGGCTCGCCAGGTGGCGGCCGACCGCATCATCCAGCTCAGTCGGGAAAGGACCCGAACCGACACGTGTGGTGTAAGCCTTCGTTATGCCAAGCACATAGTGCAGCAATTGCGGGCCGACGCCGCTTCCGGCAGCCGCCGCGCCCGCGACGCAGTTGCTCGAAGTGACGAACGGATACGTGCCGTGATCGATATCGAGCAGTGCGCCCTGCGCGCCTTCGAACAGCAGATTACGGCCTGCGCGGCTCATTTCGAACAGGCTGCGCGGCACGTCGCCGACCATCGGTTTGATATGCTCCGCGAGCAGCATCGTCTCGTCCAGCGTTTGCTGAAAATCGATGATATCGGTCCGGAAATAATGCTTGAGCACGAAGTTGTGATAATCGAGCACTTCGCCGAGCTTGGCCGCGAATCGCTCGCGGTAAAACAGGTCCTGAATTCGGATTGCCCGGCGCGCGACCTTGTCTTCATATGCGGGCCCGATGCCGCGGCCGGTCGTGCCGATCTTGGCCTCGCCCTTCGCCGCTTCGCGCGCGCGGTCGAGCGCCGCGTGATACGGCAAGATCAGCGGGCAGGCTTCGCTGATCTTCAGCCGGTTCTGGACTTCGACCCCGGCGGCTTCCAGCATTGCGATTTCTTCAAGCAGCGCTTGCGGGGACACCACCACGCCGTTGGCGATAAAGCAGGCGACGCCATCGCGCAGAATGCCCGACGGAATCAGATGCAGGACGGTCTTGCGGCCATTGATGACCAGCGTGTGTCCGGCGTTATGCCCGCCCTGAAAGCGAACGACGCCGTGGGCATGGTCGGTCAGCCAATCGACGACCTTGCCTTTGCCTTCATCACCCCACTGGGTGCCGATTACGACGACGTTTCTGGACACTCGCTTTTTCTTGGTTGACTGGAAGATGTCGCCTCAGCTGAATCGACTTGCCAGCGGCCGTCCCGAAAGACAAGCTGGCGATGATCCACGCCCGCGCTGCGCTCGGCGCCGCGTCCGGGTAAATCGATAAAAACGATCTCGCCCTGCGCGCGCAACGACGCAATCGCCTCGTTCAGAGCGGCGTCATTGGCGCACGGCGCGCGAATGGGCAATGGACTTCGTAGGGGAGGCGCGATCGCCGCGAGCTCCCGCAGATCCATGCTGAAGCCAGTCGCCGGTCGCGCCCGCCCGAACGCTTTGCCGACCTCGTCGTAACGCCCCCCCTGCGCGATCGCGTTGGGCCAACCGTCGACATAAGCGGCGAATACCAGCGCATTCTGATATTGATAGCCGCGCAGTTCGGCAAGATCGAAACAGCACGTCACCTGCAGATCGGCGAGCCGATCGCCGACCGCCCGCAAATCGCGTAACGCCGCGGCGATATCGGCAAAAGCCGGCAGCCATTTTTCGGCGCGATCAAGGGCTTCGACACCACCGTACAGCTCGGGCAAAAGCACGAGCGCATGGCGAATCTCGGGAGCAAAAGGCGTCGCCAGCGCGCGCACCGCCGGGATATCCTTGACCTGCAAGGCGCGGAACAGCTCGTCTTCGATCTCCGGCGGAATGGCGGCGTGCTGCGCCAGGCTGCGAAACACGGCAACGTGGCCAAGATCGAGATGAGCGTTCAAGATTCCGGCCGTGCGCAGGGCTTCCAGCATCAGTCGCTGAATTTCGACGTCGCTTTCGAGACCGGCGTGGCCGAATAATTCGGCGCCGATCTGAAACGGCTCACGGGTTCGCGTCAGGCCCGAGGGCAGCGTATGCATAATGCTGCCGGCATAACACAGGCGCGTGATGCCCGGCCGGTTCAGAAGATGCGCGTCGATGCGGGCGGCCTGAGGCGTAATATCCGCGCGCAGTCCCAGCAATCTGCCGCTCAGTTGATCGACCAGCTTAAAGGTTTTCAGGTCGAGGTCATGGCCGGCGCCGGTCAGCAGCGACTCGACATATTCGAGAAGCGGCGGCATGACCAGTTCAAAGCCGTGCACACGAAACAGATCGAGGACAGTACGCCGCAACTGCTCTATGTGCTGCGCCTCGGCAGGCAGAATGTCCTCGATGAATTCGGGGAGCAGCCAGTTACGCGTCGACACGATCTTCAATCATCATGCGGCTTGGGTTGTTCTTCATCGCACCAGATACAGCAACAAAATCCCGAACAGCATCGATGTCAGGCCGATGAAGCGAATCTGGCCATCGGGCAATTCGGTCAAACGACGGAACGCTTCGCGCCACGCGTTGGGCATGATAAACGGCAGGATGCCCTCGATCACCAGCATCAATGCGAAAGCGGTCAGCAAGCTGGTCGACATTCGCTATCCGTATGCGTATCGCTTGCGCTGAGTGCGAATGTTTTACTGATCGAGCCGATGCCGTATCGAAAACTGCCGCCGAACGCGAGCCTGGTCAGGCCGTTAATGCAGACGTGCTGCGGCAGACGTACCGCGCGCGATGTCGAGCCCGGGCGCAGTCACTACTTGACAGCGGGTGCTGCGGGCGGCTTGCCCGAATTTTTCAGGTATTTGAAGAATTCCGAATTCGGTTCGAGCACCAGCATATCGTTATTGCCCTTGAAGCTTTGCCGATACGCTTCGAGGCTGCGGTAGAACGAGTAAAACTCCGGATTCTGCCCGAACGCGCTCGCATAGACGTCCGCTGCTTTCGCGTCGCCCTTGCCCTTGGTCTGCTGCGCTTCGCGATACGCTTCCGCGATGATGACTTCGCGCTGGCGATCGGCATCGGCGCGAATCTTCTCGGCCTCGGCGCCGCCGGTCGAACGCAATTCATTGGCGACGCGCTTGCGCTCGGCTTCCATGCGGCGATAAACCGATTCGCTGACTTCCGCCGGAAGATCGACGCGCTTCAGGCGCACGTCGACGACCTGCACGCCGATCTTGCGCGCATCGGCATCGGCGCGCTTGCGCAGGATT
>JBGTFJ010000170.1:0-1924 GCA_041747355.1 Burkholderiales bacterium | reverse complement strand
CGATGCGTGATCAGCATGCCGCCGCGAGAACTTTGTCCATTGCACTTGGTTTCGACGGGCAACGCGACGCCGCTCAGATCCTGATAATACGCGAGGTGCTTTCCACTCAGGGTCAGCGGCACCAGCGCGGCGCGAGTCGGCAGCACGCGATGACCGAATCGTCTGGCCGCATCGTAGCCAAAGCCGCTGGCGCCCATGGTTGGAATCGACAGCCCGCCGGTCGCGATAACCAGGGACTCGGCGCTGATGGCGCCCAACGTAGTCGCAAGCGCGAAACGATCCGCCGAGCACTCGATGCCATCGACCGAGCAATTGATCTCAATGCGCACGCCCGCCGCCTGGCATTCGTCGAGCAGCATTTTCACGATCAGCTTCGACGATTCATCGCAGAACAACTGTCCCGATTCCTTCTCATGATAGGCAACGTCATGACGCTCGACCATGGCGATGAAATCCCACGGCGTGTAGCGCGCCAGCGCGGATTTGCAGAAGTGCGGATTGGCGGACAGGAAACAGTCGGGCGCTGTATGGAGATTCGTGAAGTTGCAGCGCCCGCCGCCCGACATCAGAATTTTCTTGCCGATGCGATTGGCATGCTCGATCACCAGCACATGCCGGCCACGCAAGCCAGCCTCGATCGCGCATATCAAGCCGGCAGCGCCACCGCCGATGACCACAACGTCGTAATGCAAGCTCTAGGACCTGTTCATACTATTCCAGACGCGCGGCAGGGGAGAGACGGGTGCGGGCATGGCGCGGGCGGCGCCGGACAGCCCGCTACGATTTGCGCCAGACGCTCGCCAGCCACGGTTGCTGTTCGCGCGGCAGACCCTCGGGGCGGTAATAATGGGCCAGCTCGACAAAGCCCGCCGACGACATCGCGCGGCGCCAGGTTTCGAGATCGAGGTAGGCGCCGTAGCGTCCGCGATTCCACCCTTCCTGATTTTGTCCGTGCGGGTTCGAGCAGAACAGCACGCCATTCGGCTTCAACGTGGTGCGCAACTCCTGCAGCACACGCGGCAATTCCTGGCTCGGCACATGGAACAGCGCGGCGTTCGCGAACACGCCGTCGAAGTGCCGATCGGGTAAATCGAGCTTCAGGAAATCCTGCTGCCAGACTTCGCAGCCGCTGTGCGCGCGCGCCATTTCGGCGAAGCGCGCGGCGCCTTCCAGACCGACGGCGACGTGGCCGAGATCGGCAAAAACCTTGAGATCGCGCCCCGGCCCGCAGCCCAGATCGAGGATCGCGAACGGCGCTTCACCCTCGATGTTTTCGAGCAGCGCCGCGATGTTCTGGCTGACATTGTGATCCCGTGTGCCTTCCCAGAAATTTTCGGCGCGCTGGTCGTAATGTTCGAGCGTGAGCTTGGCAATATTTTCGAGATCTTGTGGATTGAGCTTCATTTCTCCAATCGATTCGCGGACTGCTTCCCCAGTCGCTTCTGGAATCCCGCCCGCCGGGCGCTGCGGCTTTCGTCACCGAGCCTGGTTGTTTACTGATAGGTGCGACCGCCATGCTTTATCCAGCCGGCGCGGTGGCGGCCATCCGGGTCCCGATGCGTCCAGTGAATGACGCCGCCTTTCGAATTCCATTCGTATTCCCCGGAAAACGCGACCGTATCGCCCCGCTTGAGAGTGGCGATTCGCGGCGCAACGTCGATATTGTGCGCCACCAACAGCGTTTGACCCGAGTCCAGGTTGATGAGGAAGCGCTGATGCCTGCCGCCCTCGGTATCGTCCGGCAAAATGCGGACGACTTTGCCTGCGCCCTCGATCAGTAGATTGCTCTTGCGATTTTCGAAGGCGTCGGCAAGCATCTCGTCGCTGCGACCCGCGGTTGAAGCGACCTCGCCAAGTGGCGCACTGCCTTTCGCGACAAAGCCCGCGTAGGCGGCGACTGCAACAGCGATGATCGCGAGTAGTT
>JBGTFJ010000169.1:0-4898 GCA_041747355.1 Burkholderiales bacterium | reverse complement strand
CAGGCTGGCCTTGCGGCTGCACGCCACCGCCACCGCCGCCACTGTCACCGCCGCCGCCTCCACCCCCGCACGCAACCAGGGATAGAACGATGACGAGCGCGAGGGGCCGCCATGCAGTTTTTCTGGGGCCGGTGCGAAACGAGAGAAGATAATCTGACATGTCGGCAATCCTTTTCGAGTGCGTCTCGCGTCGAGACACTTAGGATTGCCGCCGGGCTACGGTATCTTGCTTTCCTAGCCCGATTCCGGCCGAGAGTGGCCTGAACTGGCAATCCCGCTTTCATAGGGCGCGGTTTCAAATACCACGCCCGACAGATCGGTAATTTTGCGTCGCCGCCTTTCGACGGGTTTGCCTTTTTCAGTTGTCCTGCTGCTACTTATGATCTTATGTTAATCCTGAATGTGATGTTGAGCAAGCGAAACTAGGATTCTCGCGGCGTGTGGCGTTCTCTCGCCGGGCCTATCACTGAAATGCTGAACAACAGTCAATGGTCGCTCAGATTTGTTTGAGGTCGGCTGCAGTATGTATCGCCAGCGCATACTTTTGATGTATGCATCCGGATTCACTATAATTCAAGGCGAGCAGCGGGTTTCTCAAATGGAGCATCGCCATGGAATCGATAGTTGCCGAACGCGGCCAGATCACTTTGCCCAAGGCGGCGCGCGACGCGTTGGGCCTGAGCAAAGGCAGCCGCCTCGAAGTCAGCGTATCGGGCGGCCGCATCATTTTGCGGAAAAAAGTCGAGGATACGATCTCGCGCGTGCGCGGCCGCTTCGGCAGCGGTGTCGATACGGACGCGCTGATGCGCAAACTGCGCGGTCGCGCGCCCGGCGATCCGTTGGAATAGTGGTAGCAGCCGATTCCTCGGTGCTGCTCGATATTCTCGGCGATTCGTCGTATGCCGATGCGGCGAGCGAAGCGATTCGAGCTGCATTGACCGCCGGCCCCGTGGTTGCCTGCGACATCGTCGTAAGCGAAATCTGCTCGACACTGGGCACAAGTTCGGAAGTCGCCGATGCGATCGAAGAACTCGGAATCGGCTATCTGGCAGTCGAGCGCAAGTCGGCGATTCGCGCGGGTGAAATGTTCGCCCGCTACCGTGCCGAAGGCGGCAAGCGCACGCGCATGGTTCCGGATTTCCTGATCGGTGCGCACGCCATGCTGCAGTGTGACGCGCTGATCACCCGTGACGGCGGGTTCTACCGCGACTATTTCAAGGGTTTGAAAATCATCGATCCGGACGCGTGATAACGAGTGAGCCGTTACATACTTTTCGCCTGTGTAAGTATGTATAATCAGAGCCGTCATCCGGGCTCACAGGGACTAGCCAATGGAAGCCGTTGTCGCCGAACGTGGACAGTTCACCATTCCAAAGAAAATCAGGGACAAATTGGGCATCACGCCCGGCACAGTGCTCGAAGTGACCGCTGAAAGCGGACAACTGATCGCCCGCAAAAAACCGGCGAGCGGGGTTGATGCCGTGTTCGGCATCCTCGGTCGCGCTATCGATACCGACAAGGTGATGAGCGAGCTGCGTGGGCGTCCGTTTCCGTTCCGCAAATGATTACAGCCTCCGATTCATCGGTGTTGTTCGATATTTTTGGCGCGCATCCGCGCTTCGGCGCTGCGTCGGCGCAGGCGATGAAGCGGGTCGTGGCGGAAGGTCAGGTGGTCGCCTGCCCCATCGTCTGGAGCGAGATCTCGACTTCGTTTACGGATCGAAATTCGATGACCGCGGCGCTCAGTGCTATTCCGGTCGTGTTCTCTGAAATTGACCCCACTTCGGCTTTCACCGCCGGTGTCATGTGGAAAACATATCGCCAGAAAGGCGGCTCCCGGATACGTATGCTGGCCGATTTTTTGATCGGCGCACACGCGCTCGGACGCTGCGATCGCCTGCTGACGCGCGATGCCGGTTTTTTCCGGACCTATTTCAAAGATCTGAAAATCATTGCACCTTAATCCAGAGAGCCATCATGCCGCATATGCTTTTTGACACCTTGCAATCCTTCGATGCCGGAGCCGGCAAGCCCGCGCAATTCTATTCGCTGCCTGCTTTGGAAAAAGCCGGCATCGGCAAAGTTTCTCGACTGCCGGTTTCGATCCGCATCGTGCTCGAATCGGTGCTGCGCAATTGCGACGGCAAGAAAATCACCGAAGAACACGTGCGTGAACTCGCCAACTGGCAGTCGAACGCGGCGCGCGTCGATGAGATCCCGTTCGTCGTCGCGCGCATCGTGCTGCAGGATTTCACCGGCGTGCCGCTGCTCGCCGATCTTGCCGCGATGCGCAGTGTCGCGCAGCGGCTGGGCAAGAATCCGAAAGTCATCGAGCCATTGGTGCCGGTCAACCTGGTCGTCGATCACTCGGTGCAGGTCGATCATTACAACAGTGCGAACGCGCTCGACCTCAACATGAAGCTCGAATTCCAGCGCAACGCCGAGCGCTACAAATTCATGAAGTGGGGCATGCAGGCATTCGATACGTTCAAGGTCGTGCCGCCGGGTATCGGCATCGTGCATCAGGTCAATCTCGAATACCTGGCGCGCGGCGTACTATCGAAAGAAGGCGTCTATTATCCCGACACGCTGGTCGGCACCGATTCGCACACGACCATGATCAACGGCATCGGCGTGGTCGGCTGGGGCGTCGGCGGCATCGAAGCCGAAGCCGGCATGCTCGGCCAACCCGTGTATTTCCTGACGCCCGACGTGGTCGGCGTCAACCTGACGGGCGCGCTCAAGGAAGGCGTGACCGCGACCGATCTGGTACTGACCGTGACCGAAATGCTGAGGAAGCACAAAGTCGTCGGCAAATTCGTCGAATTTTTCGGCGAAGGTTCGGCGTCGCTGGCGGTTCCCGATCGCGCAACCATCGCCAACATGGCGCCCGAATATGGCGCCACCATGGGCTTTTTCCCGGTCGACGAAAAAACCTGCGATTACTTCCGCGCGACCGGCCGCAGCGACGAAGAGATTGCGGCGTTCCGCAATTACTACAAGGCGCAGAATCTGTTTGGGATGCCGAACAAAGGTCAGTGCGATTACACGTCGACGCTCGAACTCGATCTGGCGAGCATCAGCGCCAGCGTTTCCGGCCCCAAGCGTCCGCAGGATCGCATCGAGCTGCCGGCGCTGAAGCAACAATTCAACGAGCTGTTCGCCAAGCCGATCGCTGAAAGCGGATACGCGAAAAACTCAGAAGATCTGGGCAAGCGTTACCCGGTCAAAGCGGGTTTCTTCGGCGATGAAGTCGCGCCGGAAGTTTCGGGCGGTGGCGATCAACGCAGCGAATCGGCGCCGAACGGCATCGGCAAAACCAGCCGCCGCGAGACCAGCGTCGTAACCGAACTCGAAATGATGGACAACCGGCCGACGCCGGATCTCGTTGACGATGGCGCCAATGATTTTCCCAGCGCGCAATTCAACCTCGGCAACGGCGACGTATTGATCGCCGCGATCACGTCGTGCACGAACACTTCGAATCCCGGCGTGATGCTCGCCGCCGGCCTGCTCGCCAAAAAAGCCGTCGAGAAGGGATTGAAGGTCAACCCATGGGTCAAGACTTCGCTGGCGCCAGGCTCGCGTGTCGTCACCGATTACCTGAAAAACGCGGGCCTGCAAAAGTATCTCGATCAGGTCGGCTTCCAGCTCGTCGGCTACGGTTGCACGACTTGCATAGGCAATTCCGGCCCGCTCGATCCGCATCTGGAAGAAGCGATCACCGCGAATGATCTGATCACGGCTGCCGTCCTCTCCGGCAACCGCAATTTCGAAGCGCGCATTCACCAGAACATCAAGGCCAATTTCCTGATGAGCCCGCCGCTGGTCGTTGCGTTCGCGCTGGCCGGGCGCGTCAATATCGACATGAGCAAAGAACCGCTCGGCACCGGGGAAAACGGCGAACCTGTTTACCTGAAAGATATCTGGCCGACCCAGCAGGAAGTCGCCGAAGTCATGCGGCATGCAACCGACCCGGCGGTTTATCGCGCGCTCTACAGCGATTTCAGCAAAGGCAATCCGCTGTGGAACGACATTCCGTCGATGGCCGGCGGCGTCTATCAATGGGATGCGGCATCGACCTATATCCAGGAGCCGCCATTCTTCGGCGATTTCGACATGGCGCCAGGCACGATAGGCGATGTCAGAAATGCGCGTGCGCTCGGCATTTTCGGCGATTCTGTGACGACCGATCACATCAGCCCGGCCGGCTCGATCAAACCCTCCTCGCCCGCCGGCAAATACCTGCAGGCGAATAAAGTCGGTGTTGCCGATTTCAACAGTTACGGTTCGCGCCGCGGCAATCACGAAGTCATGATGCGCGGCACCTTTGCCAATGTGCGCATCAAAAACCTGATGCTGCCCGGTAGCGAAGGCGGCATCACCGCGCATCAACCGATCGGCGAGCAGTTGAGCATTTATGACGCGAGCATGCGCTATCAGAACGACGAGGTGCCGCTGATGGTGTTCGCCGGAGAAGAATACGGTACTGGCTCATCGCGCGACTGGGCGGCCAATGGCACGCAATTGCTCGGCGTCAAAGCCGTGATTGCGAAAAGCTTCGAGCGCATCCATCGCAGCAATCTGGTCGGCATGGGCGTGTTGCCATGCCAGTTCAAGGATGGCGAAAACGCGCAAACCTTGAAGCTCGACGGCAGCGAGGAATTCGATCTGCTCGGCGTCGGCCGCGAACTGAAGCCGCAGCAGGATCTGACGCTTGTCATCAGGCGCAAGGACGGCAGCAAGCAGGAAGCGCAGGTACTGCTTCGCATCGACACGCCGATCGAAGTCGATTACTACAAGCATGGCGGCATTCTGCCGTATGTGTTGCGCGAGCTGATCGCGGCAGCTTAGGAACAGGTTTGTCATTCCCGCTTTCGCGGGAATGACGGCGGGGG
>JBGTFJ010000168.1:0-5404 GCA_041747355.1 Burkholderiales bacterium | reverse complement strand
CAGGCCGAAGCCAGCATTGCGATTTGTTCCTGATGATGGATGACCACCGTCAACCGGTTTTCCGCGATCAGCGGCAATTCGTCGGGCGCGAAAAAGCCCTGCAGCAAAACGATATGGCGGCGGAAACCGGATTCGCGCAAGCATACTGCCGCCTCGAGATCGAGCACGGCAAATCCATCGGCGTCTTGCAACGCGCGCGCGGCGCGCAGCAAACCGTGGCCGTAGGCATTGGCCTTGATCACCGCGAGCACCTGCGAGCGAGGCGCATAGCGACGCACGATCAGCAGATTGTGCGCGAGGGAGGCGAGATCAATACGGGCGCGGATCGGGCGATTCACTCTCGGCAGCCAGGGCTACAAACCAAGGTCCGACAGATTCAAGTGATCATCCGGGCGGCGGCCCAATGGCCAGCGGTACTTGCGATCAGCTTCTTTAATGGGCAGGTCGTTGATGCTTGCGATGCGCCGACGCATGAGACCGTGCTCATCGAACTCCCAGTTCTCATTGCCATAGGAACGGAACCAGTTGCCCGAGTCGTCATGCCATTCATAGGCAAAGCGCACTGCGATCCGGTTCTCGCCGAAAACCCATAACTCTTTGATGAGACGGTAGTCGAGCTCCTTCGCCCATTTGCGCTGGAGGAACTGCACGATTGCCTCGCGCCCCGACAGGAATTCGGCTCGGTTGCGCCATGTACTGTCGGCCGTATATGCGAGCGAAACGCGCTCGGGCTCGCGACTGTTCCAGGCATCTTCTGCCATGCGCACCTTCTGGGTTGCAGTTTCCCGCGTGAAGGGAGGGAGCGGAGGCCGGCTGTTCGGGTTCGCTGTCATTTCGTCCTCTTTCGTTGGCTACATGGTTGGCTGCATCTGAACTTCGCTCTCATCGATGTCGGCGGAGGCCTCATGAACAGAAGCAGCGCGCTGATGCGTGCGACAAACGCGCTTTTTGAATCCGCGGTTGAATCGAGCACGCTGTCCTGCTTTTAGCCTTTCTTTTCTCCGGCAGCGCTGCCCTGCCACTCCGGAATGATGCCGGATTCACCAGCGGCTGTCTGAAACGCGCAATCGATTCCCAGCCCTGGCGCCCATACCAGGGTTTCGCCGCAGAACAGTAGCGGCGTGCGGGCGCGCTGCCATGGCGGCACATGATTTTCCTGCAGCAGGTTCTTCAAGGTACGGCGCGGCCGCTTGCAGTCTGGCTGCAAACGTTCGCCGCCGCATCGCGTCCTGACCGTCACCGGCTGATGCTGCAGCCGTCGCGCGTCGATGCCAGCGCCGATGCTTTTTCGCATCAGCAGTGAGCCCGCGCCCGCAGGAAGTTCGAGCCGCGCCTCGCCGCTCCAGTTGATGACGAATGGCGCAACCGACGCCGCGGGCTCGAGATGCAGCGAACCTCTAAAACGGCGCAATTGCCAATCACCCAGCTCAATGAGCAGACCGCTGTCGTCGCTGCTGCTGCGACATTGCCGAACAATCTCGTCGAGCTTGACAGCGCTTGGCAGGATCAGGCCGGGTCGAGCCAGGAAGAAGCGCAGCGAATTGTTGGCGCGGGCCGGTTCCAGTTTGCATAACGCATCGATTCGCAAAGCGCCCGCAGACATCGCTTCCGCCGCGTCGCCTTCGGCGAGTTTGTCGAGCAACATTGCAGCCGCGGCGAAGTGCCGGCTGGCTCGTGCCAGCGTGGCGCGATAGCCGGGGAAACGCTGCTCGACGACGGGCAAGATCTGATGACGCACATAGTTGCGATCGAACGATGTGTTGTCGTTGCTCTCATCGTCGATCCAGATCAGATTTTTGCCGCGCGCATAAGCTTCGAAGTCGCGGCGGGCGACATTCAGGAAAGGCCGCAACAGGCGAGGCGCCCTGCCCTTGAGCGCCGGCGACAATTCCCTGATTTCCGGCATGGCGCTGGCGCCCTTCAGACCTGCGCCGCGCAGCAACTGCAGCAGCAAGGTCTCGGCCTGATCGTCGAGGTGATGCGCGGTGATGATGAAGTCGGCGTCCTGCTCGGCAAACACACCATAGCGCGCCTTCCGCGCCGCAGCTTCCATACCGGCTCCAGCCGCATCAACGGTTACCGGGACACCTCGAAAGTCGATGCCGCGCGCACTGCAAAGTCTGGCGCAGAAATCCGCCCACTTCGCAGAATTGACGCTGATCTGATGATCGACATGGAGCGCAGATAGCGAGAAACCGAGAGGTCCGCGCAGCAGACCAAGTACATCGAGCGCGACCACCGAGTCGATGCCGCCGCTCAACCCGAGAACAAGCTTATCGTTCTTCCTGACCCACTTCGTTAATATGATGCGCGCAGCAAGCGTCAGATCAGGCAGATCGTTCAGCCGATCATCTGACTCGGACTTCTTTGAATTTGCCATAAGCCATCAACCGCGTATAACGCGCCTTCAGCAATTCGTCGACCGGCTTGTCCTTGAGCTGGCGCAGCGTATCGCCCAGAGTTTTCTTCAAGGTTTGCATCATGGTTTCGGGATCGCGGTGCGCGCCACCCAGGGGCTCGGCTACGATCCTGTCGATCAGACCCAGTGTTTTCAGACGGATCGCCGTAATGCCGAGCGTCTCGGCCGCCTCGGGCGCTTTGTCGGCGCTCTTCCAGAGGATCGACGCACAGCCTTCCGGCGAGATCACCGAATAGGTCGCGTACTGCAGCATCAGCATCGCATCGCCGACGCCGACTGCAAGCGCACCGCCCGAACCGCCTTCGCCGATCACGGTGCAGATGATCGGCGTCTTCAATTCCGCCATGACATACAGGTTGCGGCCTATCGCTTCCGACTGGCCGCGCTCTTCGGCGCCGACTCCCGGGTAGGCGCCGGGTGTGTCGATCAGCGTGAACACCGGGATCGCGAACTTCTCGGCAAGTCGCATCAGTCGGAGCGCCTTGCGGTAACCCTCGGGCCGCGGCATGCCGAAATTGCGGAAGATTTTTTCCTTGGTATCGCGACCTTTCTGATGACCGATCACCATCACGCTTTGGCCGCCGAGCCGCGCCAACCCGCCGACGATCGCGTGGTCGTCGGCAAAATTACGGTCGCCGTGCAATTCTTCGAAATCGCTGAAGAGCTGCTGCAGGTAATCGAGCGTATAAGGGCGTTGCGGATGACGCGCGACCTGCGAGATCTGCCATGCGTTCAGCTTGCCGTAGATCGATTTCGTCAGCGTCTGATGCTTTTTTTGCAGGCGCTCGATGTCCTCGGATATATCAAGCGCCGAATCGTCCTGCACGTACCGCAGCTCGTCGATTTTGGCTTCGAGTTCGGCCATCGGGTGTTCGAAATCGAGAAAGGTCGTTTTCATCTGGCGTTGTTTAGAACCAGCCTGCCCAGCCGGCTGCCGTTCGCGGATCGCCGGCCGCGATCGACTGACCGGTCTTTTTGTTCAACCAGACTGCCTGCATGTTGCCCCACTTCCGGTCGATGCGAAGCACGCGGTGTCCCCTGGCCTCGAGCGAGGCGATCACCTCCACGGGGAGCCCTGCCGGCTCGATATCGATGCGATCCGGCAGATATTGATGATGGTAGCGTGGCGCACCGACAATGCCAACGACATCGACCGGTCCTGGCCGGGAATAATCGAGAATGGCGAGCAGCATCTGACTCACGATGCGCGAGCCGCCGCTGCTGCCGAGAATCAAGACGCCGCGCGCATCCTCGACGAAGGTCGGCGACATCGACGATAACGGCCGCTTGCCGGGTTCGATCGCATTGGCTTCGTTGCCGGTCAGCCGGTAGGTATTGGGCCAGTCCGGCTTTACGGCGAAATCATCCATCTCGTTATTCAACAGCACGCCGGTGTCGCCGGCGACGATACCCGAGCCGAACAAGTGGTTGATGCTCAAGGTTGCAGCGACGCGATTGCCCGCTGCATCGATGATCGAGAAATGCGAGGTGTCGCGGCCCTCGACGAACGTCGGTTCGGTTTGGTCGAATGCCGTGCTTGGCGTCGCTCGTTGCGGATCGATTGAGGCTGCGCGTGTCGCGGCATAAGCTTCGCTCGACAGGCGCGCGACGGGCGCATCGATGAAATCGGGATCGCCGAGATAACGTGCCCGGTCGTGAAAGGCGCGGCGCAGTGCCTCGACAACGTAGTGGATTCGCGTAGCGCCATTGGCTTCGGCGAGTGGCAGCGTTGCCAGGATGTTCAGGCTTTGCGCGAGTGTCGCGCCGCCGGCGGAAGGCAGCGATGCCGTGGTGATATCAAGGCCGCGATAGATAATGCGCGCTGGCGATCGTTCGATAACGCGATAATCATCGAGATCGTCTTTACGCCAGATGCCGCCTGCTGCGTTCACGGAGCGAACCATCTCGTCAGCGACCGGGCCGCCATAAAAACCGGCATGACCATCGCGTGCCAGTACTGTTAACGTGCGGGCAAGCGCCGGCTGGCGCAGGCGAAAGCCATGCACGGGCGGTTCGCCTTTGTCGAGAAACATGCTTGCCGCGGCTTCGTTTTCTCGCAGCAGCCCTTGTCGCATGCGTGCGATACGGGCATAGCGCGCGCTGGTCGAGAATCCGTCGCGGGCATGGGCGATTGCCGGGGCCAGAGTCTTTGCAAGCATGAGCCTGCCATATCTCTTCGAAAGCCACGCGAGTGCCGCGGGCGTACCGGGGATTGCCGCGGCTTTCGCGCCTTCGCGAGAAGCGTTCGGTATAACTTCGCCATCGCGGTCGAGGTACATGTCGGAGCGCCCATTCAGGGGTGCCGTCTCGCGCGCATCGAGCATGACCGCACGACCATCGGAAGCCCGGTGCAACAGCCAGAAGCCGCCGCCACCCAGGCCCGATGCGAACGGTTCGACGACCGCAAGCGTCGCCGCTACCGCGACCGCCGCATCGAACGCATTGCCGCCTTGCCGCAATATCCGGTATCCGGCCTCGGTGGCGAGGGGATGGGCTGACGCGATCGCGGCTTTTTGGGCGATTGCGTCATGCGCGACGACGCCGTACAGGACGATAAATACGATCAGAAACCAGCGTTTCATTTCAGAGTTGGTGCGCATTGCGAATCGCGGAAAACAACGTACAGGCGGGCGACGCCATTGTACGTTGTTCAGGATCCGCCAAATCGGGATTCGCTGGCGCGGCGATGATCGCAACCGGTCGGTGTATCCGAGCGCGCGCCGCACGGTTGCCGAACGCGAAAGACGGGTATCGTATTACTACGCCCAAGGCAGAATCGCCGCGTTTCGCAACGGGGAATACAACCGGGACTGTGGTAAGAAACATGCTTTGGCGCGCCCGGCAGGATTCGAACCCACGACCCCCTGGTTCGTAGCCAGGTACTCTATCCAACTGAGCTACGGGCGCTTATTGAAATAACGCGAGCGAATTTTATCCAACTTAGGCGCACCCGTCCAATTAAAGCGGTGCTGTAAATGCAGTGCG
>JBGTFJ010000167.1:0-2601 GCA_041747355.1 Burkholderiales bacterium | reverse complement strand
CAATGCGTCGACCTGCGTGAGTAAATCGAGCAGGCCCTGATTGCGCAGGGCCTCTTCGAGTTTCAGCACGCGCGCTTCCAGAGCCTGCTTCTCGTTTTGCAGCTTGACCAGTTGCCGGGATTGCTCGTTCAGTGCCTGGCGCGCTTCGTCGTCGCTGAACAGCGCGGCGGCCGCCGGATTGAAAGCCAGCACTCCGAATGTGCTAAGGGCGCTAAGTAAAGCGGCGAAAGCGATATTGGCGCGCGCGGAAGTCCCCTCTTGCTTGTCCCTACTCGCCTTGATAGATGATTTCCGCACGGCGGTTCTTCGCCCAGGAGGATTCATCGGTGCCGGTCACCGCCGGTTGCTCTTCGCCGTAGCTGACCGTGTCTATCTGATTGTCCGACGCGCCAAGTACCGACATCGCTTTTTTCACGCCTTCGGCGCGGCGCTGTCCCAGCGCGAGATTGTATTCGCGGCTGCCGCGCTCATCGGTATGACCCTGCACAGTCATGCGCGCGCTGCGCTGATCGGCCAGGTATTTGGCATGCGCGCGAATCAGCGTGCGATACTCGTCCTTGATGGTGGCGCTGTCGTAATCGTAGTAAATGAGGCGTTTGGATAGCGGGCTGTTCGGATCTTTCAGGGCATTTGCGCCGAGGGCGCGGGAATCGAGCTTATCCTGATCGGTCGGCTGGGTTTGACTCGCCCCTGAATCGGCTGGCTGCGTTGCAGCAGTGCGGTCTTCAATCGGCGCTTTTGGTTCTTCCTTAACGTCCTGGCTCGCGCACGCGCCAAGCATGGCTACGAGCAGCGCACTGATTAGCAGATTCTTCATGCCCCTATCTCCTTTACTGATTTCTTAAAAATGGTCCCCATGCCGGCTCCCGTACATCGCCTGATTCGACGCTGATCCGCTGCTTGACGCGACCGTCACTCGACACCGCCGCCAATATACCACGCCCATTTACTTCTGAGGCATAGAGCAGAATCTTTCCATTTGGCGCGAAGCTTGGCGACTCGTCAAGACGCGTTTCCGTCAGCAGTTGTGATTGGCGGCTGGTCAGATCCTGCACCGCGATATTGAAGCGACCGTTGGTGCGCTGAACAAAAGCAAAGCTTTGGCCATCCGGGCTGAAATGCGGGGAGACACTGTAGTTGCCTTCGAAGGTCAGGCGTTCGGGTAAGCCGCCTCTGGCCGGCATCCGGTAGATTTGCGGGCTACCGCCACGATCGGACGTGAAGATGATGCTGCGCCCATCGAGCGACCAGGACGGTTCGGTATCGATTCCCAGGCTGTTGGTCAGGCGCTGCAGGCTGCTGCCATCCGCGTTGATCGAATAGATTTGCGAGGTGCCGTCCTTGGTCAAAACGATGGCCAGCTTCTTGCCATCGGGCGCCCACGATGGCGCGCTGTTGATTCCCTTGAAGTTGGCGAGCACCGACCGCTTTCCGGTCAGTAAGGATTGCACGAAAATAATCGGCTTCTTGCGCTCGAACGACACATACGCGAGCTGCGTACCGTCAGGCGACCATGAAGCGGATATCAAGGGCTCGTTGGAGGTGACAACCGTTTCCGCGCCGAAACCGTCGGCGTCGGCGACCTGCAGGCGATGTTTGCCGCCTTGTTTGGAAACGTACGCTATCTTGGTGCTGAACACGCCCTTGTCGCCGGTCAACTTTTCGTAGATGACGTCTGCGATGCGGTGCGCGGTCAGGCGAGCCTGCGTCGGCGGGATGGTGTAGGTAAAGGCTGCGAGTTGGTTGTGTTTGAGCGCGTCCATCAAGTGGAAGCGCACCTCGAATTTTCCGTCGCCCTGCGGACGAATGCTGCCAATCACGATCGCGTCGGCGCCGCGCCCTTGCCATTCCTGGAAATTGATATCCTGCGGCTGGGCGGGCAACGGCGTGACGCCGGAAGTCGGGACTGTCTTGAACAGTCCGCTGCGCAGCAAATCCGCGGTCACGACTTCGGTGATGCTTTGCGGCAGGGCTTGTTCGCCCTCGAAAGGCACAACGGCAACCGGTATCTGTGTAACGCCGCCGCCGACGATCTCGATTGTGAGTTGCGCGCGCGCAGCGAACGACGTTACTGCGATCGCGAACAAAAGCAGCGCCTGCAACAGCGAGCGAGCGGTCAAACTGGAAGGAATTTTTATCATGGCTCAATAATAGCGTAAGACGATCAGAGGGGTTCGGTTTGCCGTTACCATTGCCGTCGTTTCCTTGCGGGTAGCCTCGGCGTCTCGAGTCGTATCGCTTGACGGGCTTGGAAACGCGATCGATCGAAGACGACTCGATTGCAAATCGTCCTTATTTCTCGGGTCTGAAAACCAGCGTAAATTCCCGGAAGTTGCTCGAGAACAGCAGCGGGTCCTGCGGCAGCGGCAGCGGTTGCGCCTTGTAAATGCCGCGCTCGACCGCATTGTCGAATGCCGGATTGCCGCTGCTTTTGCGCAGCCGGACATTCAAAACCTCGCCGCTCGGCAACAGCGTTACCGTAAATTCGGCTTGCGGCGCCCCGACAAGATCGGGCGGGTAGGTCGTGTAGCGGCGTATACGGCTGCGGATGCGCCCGATGTATTCGTCGATGAGCTGTTTTTGCGCGGCCGCGGTTTGCGC